>NZ_DATERI010000183.1:0-16229 GCF_035271705.1 Buttiauxella sp. | reverse complement strand
TCTTTAATTTGGGCGACGGCTGATTCAGCCACGCCCGGCTGACGGCGGTAGTCTTTATTTGAGTTGCCATGGCTGCAATCTATCATCAAGGCTGGGCGGAGTCCTGCCTGTTCCATCTCTTTTTCACACTGTGCAACGTCTGCCGGGCTGTAGTTTGGTGCTTTTCCGCCACGTAAAATCACGTGACCATCTGGGTTACCCTGAGTTTGCAGCAAGCAGACCTGGCCTGCCTGGTTGATACCAACGAAACGATGCGGCATAGATGCGGCACGCATCGCATTAATCGCCGTACCCAGGCTGCCATCAGTACCATTTTTAAAACCAACTGGCATAGACAAACCAGATGCCATTTCACGGTGGGTCTGGGATTCAGTAGTACGGGCACCAATTGCGGACCAGCTAAACAGATCACCCAGGTATTGTGGGCTATTCGGATCAAGCGCTTCCGTCGCCAGCGGCAGACCCATGCTGACCAATTCAACCAGCAAATGACGAGCAATTTTCAAACCAGCTTCAACATCAAACGAGCCATCCATGTGTGGATCGTTGATTAGCCCTTTCCAGCCAACGGTGGTACGTGGCTTTTCAAAATAGACGCGCATCACGAGGTACAGACTATCGCTAACTTGTTCAGACAAAATTTTAAAACGACGAGCATATTCAATCGCGGTATCAGGGTCGTGGATCGAGCAAGGTCCACACACCACCAACAGACGAGGATCGCGGCCAGCGATAATATCGGAAATCGTCTGGCGGGACTGTTCGATCTGCGCTTCTTGAGCAGCAGTCAGCGGGAATTCCGCTTTCAGTTGATCCGGAGTGATTAATACCTGTTCGTCAGAAATATGAACGTTGTTCAGCGCGTCTTTTTGCATGATGGCTTTCCTGTTTGCTCGTTTGCGATAGTCGTTTCCTCAGTGAGGATGGCACTACCTTACCAGCTTTAGTAAAGAATGCAATCCATAATACGTAAACAATAAATTACACATGATAAATAACTGCCGCTTAAAGCACTTTAAAACCTCTTTACTGTAAACAAAAATGTACGAAGGTGTATATTCTCGCTCTTTTCTGCTCAGGCCTACAAACTGTGAAAATAGCGTAATACAAAACCATAAGCGCTCTATGCTCAGATAATACCGTTTGAAATGGATATTCCCACTATGCGCTTTCTGGTACTGATTCCGATCCTGTTTCTGTCTGCTTGTTATGTTGATCCCTACACACATGCTCCCACTCCGGCGCCTACCGACTGGTATCAAGCGGGTTGGGATGATGCGATGTCTGGGCAGCCAATAAGAAGTAATTTAGTCATTGCGCATTTGCATAACGATGAAAAGGTTGATCGTGAAGAATGGTTGAAAGGATACGCCGACGGCCAGCAGCGGATTTGTGATCCCGATTTCTTAGCCATTCAAGGACAAAGCGGGAAATCATTCCCTGCCAGTTGTGAAACACTGCCTGATGTGGCTGAGCGTCGCGCACTATGGGAAAAAGCCAGCCGTGAGGGGTTACAAGAATCATTAATGCGTTAAAAAAAAAGGGCTGCCAAATGGCAGCCCTTGATATGGATGTCGCGTTAGCGAAATCTTACTTAGCAGTAAGACGCTCTTTGATACGAGCAGATTTACCGGTACGCTCACGCAGGTAGTACAGTTTAGCTTTACGAACGGCACCACGACGTTTAACAGCAATGCTGTCAATTACTGGTGAGTGAGTCTGGAATACACGCTCAACACCTTCGCCGTTGGAAATTTTACGAACAGTGAATGCAGAGTGCAGACCGCGGTTACGGATTGCGATAACCACGCCCTCAAATGCCTGCAGACGTTTTTTAGAACCTTCAACGACCCATACTTTCACTTCCACGGAATCACCCGGACGGAATGAAGGTACATCCTGTTTCATCTGTTCTTGTTCAATTTGCTTAATAATGTTGCTCATAATTTTGTCTCTTATCCTGGGTAAACTGATATTCGGGGGCTTACGCCATCCCATCATGTTTATGTTGCTGTATTTGCGTGTTCCCGTTGGAACTCCGCCAGCAACCTTGCTTGCTCTTCAGTCAGAGCCAGGTTTTCCAGAAGTTCAGGTCTTCTAAGCCAGGTACGGCCCAGCGACTGCTTCAGGCGCCAACGTCGAATCTGCGCATGGTTGCCCGACAGTAAAACTGGCGGAACCTCCATGCCTTCTAACACTTCAGGACGAGTATAGTGTGGGCAGTCCAGCAATCCATCGACAAACGAATCTTCGATTGCAGATGCCTGATGCCCCAGAACGCCCGGAATAAACCGTGAAACTGAGTCAATCAGCACCATTGCTGGTAATTCACCACCGCTGAGTACGTAATCGCCGATTGACCATTCTTCATCAATTTCGGTTTGGATTACGCGCTCATCTACCCCTTCGTACCGACCACAAACCAGAATTAACTTCTCATTTGTTGCCAGTTCGCTGACGCCTGCTTGATCAAGCTTGCGCCCCTGAGGTGAAAGATAGATAACCTTAGCACCTTCCCCTGCCGCTGCTTTCGCTGCGTGGATGGCTTCCCGCAAGGGGTTTACCATCATAAGCATACCCGGTCCGCCGCCGTAAGGACGATCGTCCACGGTACGGTGCCGGTCATAAGTGAAGTCACGTGGACTCCAGCTTTGGATGCTCAGCAGGCCATTTTTACTGCCCGGCCAGTTACCCCGAAGTCGGTAATTGCACGGAACATCTCTGGAAACAGGCTAACTACACCAATAAACACAAGCCAATCCCCATTACGCCGTCTTTTACCGTTAATCCGGAGGTTTTAAAAACCAGGATCCCAATCTACTTCAATGGTTTGAGTAGCGAGATCGACTTTCTTGATAACCTGCCCATCGAGGAACGGAACCAGCCGCTCCTTGATACCGAACGCATCTTTCAGGTTTGCCTTAATGACGAGAACGTCATTTGAGCCGGTTTCCATCATGTCGATGACTTTACCAAGCTGATATCCCTGAGTCGTCACTACCTGGCAACCCATAAGGTCTTTCCAGTAGTAGTCACCCTCGCCGAGATTAGGCAATTGCGTTGAATCAATCACAATTTCGCAATTAGTGAGAAGATTCGCCGCATCCCGATCATCAACACCTTTCAGTTTGATGACCAGATCCTGATTGTGGTGCTTCCAGCTTTCCAGCTGTACTTGCTGCCACTGACCCGCCTTCTGGATAAACCAGGGCTGATAGTCAAAAATGCTATCGGCGTCTTCGGTGGAAGAAAACACTCTGAGCCAACCACGAATACCGTAGCAGGATCCCATCTTACCCAATACGATTGGATTAACAGGTGCCTTTGCGGAGATTTGATTGCTCATCATGACCACCGTGACAGATTAAGCTGCTTTTTTTGCTGCTTTGATCAGCGCAGATACGCGATCAGAAACGGTTGCGCCTTGGCCAACCCAATGCTCGATGCGATCCAGATCCAGGCGAGTAGCCTCGTCTTTTTCGCTAGCGATAGGGTTGAAGAAACCAACGCGCTCAATGAAGCGACCGTTACGTGCATTACGGCTGTCAGTAACAACAACCTGGTAGAACGGACGCTTTTTAGCGCCGTGACGTGCTAAACGAATAGTTACCATAACATCCTCTTTAGTGAATAAAACACCGGGCCCCATCGAGGGAGGGAGCCCGGTGTCATATTAAAAGCCCGAAAATTTTACTCATTTCGGCGCAAAATGCAATCAAAATGAGCTTAACGACCTGGGAAACCTGGTGGCATCATACCTTTCATGCCACGCATCATTTTCGCCATTCCGCCTTTCTTCATCTTCTTCATCATGCGCTGCATGTCGTCGAACTGCTTAAGCAGACGGTTGACATCTTGCACCTGCATACCCGCACCCGTCGCGATACGACGTTTGCGTGAACCTTTGATAATCTCTGGCTGCGCGCGCTCTTTGAGCGTCATGGAATTAATAATGGCTTCCATACGCACCAGGACTTTGTCATCCATTTGCGACTTAACGTTATCTGGTAATTGCCCCATACCCGGCAATTTACTCATCATACTCGCCATACCGCCCATGTTTTTCATTTGTTTCAGCTGATCGAGGAAGTCATTGAGATCAAACCCATCGCCCTTCTTCAGCTTGCTGGCCAGTTTTTCAGCCTGAGCACGGTCAACTTTGCTCTCAATATCTTCGATAAGCGATAGAACATCGCCCATCCCCAAAATACGGGAAGCAATACGATCCGGGTGGAAAGGTTCCAGCGCTTCGGTTTTTTCGCCCACGCCCAGGAACTTAATTGGCTTGCCGGTGATGTGACGAATAGAAAGCGCCGCACCACCGCGCGCATCACCATCCACTTTCGTCAGCACGACACCCGTCAATGGCAACGCTTCGTTGAAAGCTTTTGCGGTATTTGCCGCATCTTGACCCGTCATGGCATCAACAACAAACAGGGTTTCAACTGGATTAATCGCAGCATGAACCTGTTTGATTTCATCCATCATCGCTTCGTCAACGTGCAAGCGACCGGCGGTATCCACCAGCAGCACGTCAAAGAACTTCAGCTTCGCTTCTTTCAGCGCAGCATTAACGATATCGACAGGTTTTTGCCCGACATCAGAGGGGAAGAAATCAACACCGACTTGTTCAGCCAGCGTTTCCAACTGTTTGATCGCCGCTGGGCGATAAACGTCGGCAGAAACCACCAGCACTTTCTTTTTGTGCTTCTCGCGTAGGAACTTACCTAATTTCGCTACGCTTGTGGTTTTGCCCGCCCCCTGCAGACCCGCCATCAGCACAACGGCTGGCGGTTGTGCCGCAAGGTTCAGGCTCGCGTTCTCTTCGCCCATCGCTGCAACCAATTCGGCGCGAACGATTTTGACGAATTCCTGACCTGGGGTCAGGCTTTTGTTAACTTCATGACCCACCGCTTTTTCTTTCACGCGGCTGATAAAGTCACGCACCACTGGTAGCGCAACGTCCGCTTCCAAAAGCGCCATGCGCACTTCGCGCAGTGTTTCTTTTACATTCTCTTCAGTCAGCCGCCCGCGGCCGCTGATATTGCGCAATGTGCGCGACAGACGGTCAGTTAAATTATCAAACATTGTCTTTTGCCTAACGTGGTAACTTAGGGCCGCAGCTTGCGACACAAACAGAATTTGGCGGATTATACCCTAAATAGTTCAAGTTGTGGGTAGGCGGCAAGGGAGCTTATCCCCAAGAGCTTACTTAAGTAAGTGGCTGGGGTAAATGAGTGCAGCCAACACCCCCATAGCTTGAACTATGACGGGTATATAACATGAAGCCGCCTTCGGTCTGATTCAACGGTTAGAGTTGGAGCAGGCGGCAGGTAACGTTATACTGCTTTTTTCCATCTCTGGCTAATTGACTGACACTTTATATGCCTGTTTTCGCATTCCTTGCGCTTGTAGCCTATTCCTGCAGCCTCGCGCTGATTATCCCAAGTCTGCTGACAAAGAACAGCGGGTGGCGTCGCTTCGCAATTTTATCAGCCGTTATCGCGTTGATAAGCCACGGTGTGGCGCTTGAAGAACGTATTTTTGCCGACGGCGGCGGTCAGAATCTCAGCCTGCTTAACGTCGGTTCGTTAATCAGTTTGATGATTTGTACCGTGATGACTATCGTGGCTTCGCGAAATCGCGGCTGGCTACTGTTACCGATTGTTTACGCTTTCGCTCTCATCAATCTGGCACTAGCCACCTTCATGCCCAATGAATTCATCACTCATCTAGAAGACACTCCGGGTATGATGGCGCATATTGGTTTGTCGCTGTTTGCCTACGCGACGCTCATTATTGCGGCACTTTATGCACTGCAGTTGGCGTGGATTGATTATCAGCTCAAGAATAAAAAACTGGCTTTCCGCGCTGAAATGCCGCCATTGATGAGCATTGAGCGTAAAATGTTTCACATCACCCAAGTCGGCGTTGTACTGCTGACGTTAACCCTTTGCACCGGCCTGTTTTATCTGAAAAACTTTTTCAGCCTGGAAAATGCCGACAAAGCGGTATTGTCGATTCTCGCATGGTTCGTCTACATCGTTTTACTGTGGGGACACTATCATGAGGGTTGGCGTGGCCGCCGTGTCGTGTGGTTTAACGTCACGGGTGCAGCGATTCTGACACTTGCCTATTTTGGTAGCCGAGTCTTGCAACAATTCGTTGGCTAATGTTGTCTTTATAAAGGAAAACCCTTTTGGAACAGATCTCAACTACTACTCTGATCATCACGTTGATCATCATGGTAGTAGTTTCAGCGTACTTCTCCGGCTCTGAAACCGGCATGATGACGCTTAACCGTTATCGGCTACGTCATCTTGCTAAACAAGGTAACCGTGCCGCTAAACGGGTCGAAAAACTGCTTCGCAAGCCAGACCGCCTGATTAGCCTGGTACTCATCGGTAATAACCTGGTCAACATTCTGGCCTCGGCCATTGGCACCATCGTCGGCATGCGTTTGTACGGTGATGCGGGTGTCGCAATCGCCACGGGTATCCTCACCTTCGTGGTACTGGTGTTCGCTGAAGTCCTGCCAAAAACCATTGCGGCGCTGTATCCGGAAAAAGTCGCCTTTCCAAGTAGCATCCTACTCGGGCCGTTGCAAATACTGATGATGCCACTGGTGTGGCTGCTTAATGTCATCACGCGTATGTTGATGCGCCTGCTTGGGATTAAAACCGACCACGTTATCAGTAGTGCCCTCAACAAAGACGAATTGCGCACCCTTGTCCATGAATCACATTCGAAAATTTCCCGCCGCAACCAGGACATGCTGCTGTCGGTGCTGGATCTCGAAAAAATGAATGTCGACGACATCATGGTGCCACGCAACGAAATTCTGGGCATCGATATCAACGACGACTGGAAATCTATTGTCCGCCAGCTAACGCACTCGCCACATGGCCGTATTGTGTTGTATCGCGATACGCTGGACGATGCCATCAGCATGCTACGAGTGCGTGAAGCCTACCGTTTGATGACGGAAAAACAGGAGTTCACCAAAGAAACCCTGCTGCGCGCCTCCGATGAAATTTACTTCGTGCCGGAAGGGACACCGCTTAGCGTTCAGCTCATAAAATTCCAGCGCAACAAGAAGAAAGTCGGTCTGGTCGTTGACGAATATGGTGATATACAAGGACTGGTAACGGTTGAAGATATTCTTGAAGAGATTGTTGGCGACTTCACTACATCAATGTCTCCAACACTTGCCGAGGAAGTGATGCCACAAAATGACGGTTCAGTGATTATTGAGGGCAGCGCCAATGTGCGTGAAATCAACAAAGCCTTCAACTGGACGTTGCCAGAAGACGAAGCCCGCACCATAAACGGTATGCTGCTTGAAGAACTGCAAGAGATCCCGGCCATCGACACACGAGTGCGCTTGAGCGACTACGACATCGATATTCTCGATGTACAAGACAACATGATTAAGCAAGTCCGCGTGACCCCTGTGACGCCACTTCGCCAAAGTGTTGAAGAATAGTCAGTGTTGAAGAATGACAGACACAAAAAAGCCAGCCTTTACGGCTGGCTTTTTACTTCAAGCGATTAAATCACATTACGCTTTAGCTTTAGCCACAGAAACCATGGCTGCGCGCAGTGTGCGGCCATTCAGGGTGTAACCCTTTTGCATCACCATCAGCACGTGGTTTGGTGCAACATCGTCAGACTCAACCATTGCAATCGCCTGATGCACATCAGGGTTGAACGGCACATTGGTATCGCCAACCACTTCCACACCAAATTTACGCACCACATCCAGCATCGATTTCTGAGTTAATTCGATACCTTCAATCATGGCGGCTAAATCAGTGTTGGACTTGTCTGCCACTTCCAAAGCGCGGTCCAGGCTATCTATCACCGGAAGCAACTCATTGGCAAACTTGTCCAGAGCGAACTTGTGCGCTTTCTCAATATCGAGCTCAGTACGGCGACGGAGGTTTTCCATTTCCGCTTTGTTGCGTAACACGCTGTCACGCTCGCGCTGCTGAATTTCTTCCAGTTGCGCGGTTAAGTCGGCAATTTGTTCATCGCGCGGATCAACCACTTCGGCACCCTCTACGGCCTCGACTTCTTCGTGGCTTTCCATTGCAATTTCGTCCGAGACTTGCTCGTCTGGTGTTTTCTGATCTTTACTACTCATGAATTTCTCCGCGTTTTTAGCATTCATCTCGCTGGTTCGCTTATTATGGGGATCCGTTTCCGGGATTCAAGGGAACGTGACATATTGTCTTAAACGTCTGCATAACTGCGCATAAGGACCATCAGCATAATGAACAAACATTTCAACTGCATTGGTATCGTCGGGCACCCACGTCATCCTACAGCCCTCACCACGCATGAAATGCTGTATCGCTGGCTATGCACCAAAGGCTACGACGTCATTGTCGAGCAGCAAATTGCTCAAGAACTGAATCTCAAAAACGTGAAAACCGGCACGCTGGCGGAAATAGGCCAACAGGCCGATCTCGCCGTTGTTGTAGGTGGTGACGGCAATATGCTAGGTGCTGCCCGCGTTCTTGCTCGTTATGATATCAAAGTCATCGGCATCAACCGTGGTAATCTCGGTTTTCTTACCGACCTTGACCCAGACAACGCACATCAACAACTCGCAGATGTGCTCGAAGGGCACTACATTGCCGAACGTCGTTTCTTGCTCGAAGCCCAGGTTTGCCAGCAGGATACGCCAACGCGTCTCAGTACCGCGATTAACGAGGTCGTGCTGCATCCGGGCAAAGTGGCGCACATGATTGAATTCGAAGTCTACATTGATGAGGTTTTCGCTTTCTCGCAGCGCTCCGATGGGCTAATAATTTCGACACCGACCGGCTCTACCGCCTATTCGCTCTCAGCAGGCGGCCCAATTCTGACTCCATCGCTTGATGCCATTACGCTGGTGCCGATGTTCCCCCACACGCTGACTGCGCGCCCACTGGTTATCAACAGTAGCAGCACCATTCGCCTACGCTTTTCGCATATGCGTAACGACCTGGAAATCAGCTGTGACAGCCAGATTGCACTACCGATTCAGGAAGGTGAGGACGTTTTGATTCGCCGCTGCGACTACCATCTCAATCTGATACACCCAAAAGATTACAGCTATTTCAATACATTGAGCTCAAAACTCGGTTGGTCGAAAAAATTGTTCTAAAAAGTGTCCCAGGCTCTTTACTGTATATAAAACCAGTTTATACTGTATGAAAACACAGTCATGTCTTTTCATACAGGAAAGCAATTATGCTGGCACAACTCACCATCAGTAACTTCGCCATCGTTCGTGAACTGGAAATTGATTTTCACCACGGCATGACCGCCATTACCGGTGAAACAGGTGCCGGTAAATCTATTGCTATTGATGCCTTAGGGTTGTGTCTCGGTGGCCGGGCTGAAGCCGATATGGTACGCCAGGGTGCCACCCGTGCCGACCTCTGCGCCCGCTTCTCACTAAAAGATACCCCCGCCGCCCTACGCTGGCTGGAAGAAAACCAACTCGATGATGGGCGTGAATGTTTGCTACGCCGCGTCATTAGCAGCGATGGACGTTCACGCGGTTTCATCAATGGAACGGCTGTTCCCCTTTCTCAGTTGCGCGACCTCGGCCAGATGTTGATTCAAATTCACGGCCAGCACGCACATCAGCTTTTGCTGAAGCCAGAACATCAAAAAAACTTGTTGGATGGTTATGCCGGTGAATCTGCTCTGCGGGTGAAAATGGCAGAAAGCTACCGTGAATGGCACCAGAGTTGTCGCTCTCTGGCGCAGCATCAGCAACTTGCTCAGGAGCGTGCAGCTCGCTCTGAACTCCTTCAGTATCAACTGAAAGAACTCAATGAGTTCTCCCCGATTGCCGGTGAGTTTGAGCAAATTGATGAAGAGTACAAACGCCTGGCCAACAGTGGGCAATTAATTTCCGTCAGCCAACAGGCGCTGGCGATCCTTGCTGATGGCGAAGACAGCAACCTGCAAAGCCAGCTGTATACCGCACGTCATTTAATGGAAGAACTGGTCGGGATGGATAGCAAACTTTCAGGTGTTTTAACCATGCTGGAAGAGGCCACGATTCAGATTTCAGAAGCCAGCGATGAACTGCGCCATTATTGTGACCGTCTGGATCTCGACCCTAATCGTTTATATGAACTGGAACAGCGTATATCCAGGCAAATCTCGTTAGCGCGTAAACACCACATTTCGCCGGAAGAAGTGCCATTGTTCCATCAACAGCTCTTAGAAGAACTGCAGCAGCTTGATGACCAGGCCAGTTCTCAAGACGAATTAATGCAGGCGGTAACACTCCATCACCAACAAGCACTGAGCATTGCACACGAGTTGCATCAGCGCCGCGCGCATTATGCAGCAGAGCTTTGCGAATTGATTACTGCAAGTATGCACTCGTTGTCTATGCCACACGGTAAGCTGGCCATTGATGTTGAATTTAACGAAAATCATCTGACCGCTGAAGGGGCCGACCGTATCGATTTCCGCGTCAGTACCAACCCAGGGCAACCATTACAGCCGTTGGCAAAAGTGGCCTCCGGGGGTGAGCTTTCCCGTATTGCCCTGGCCATTCAGGTCATTACCGCACGCAAGATGGAAACCCCCGCGCTAATCTTCGATGAAGTGGATGTCGGGATCAGTGGCCCAACGGCGGCAGTAGTCGGTAAATTATTACGACAGTTAGGCGAGTCCACTCAGGTCATGTGCGTAACGCACTTGCCGCAAGTTGCAGGTTGTGGGCATCATCACTTCTTTGTCAGTAAAGAAACCGATGGTGAGATGACTGAAACCCACATGCAGCCGCTGGATAAACGCGCACGCCTGCAAGAATTGGCACGTTTGCTCGGTGGCAGCGAAGTCACTCGCAACACACTTGCCAACGCAAAAGAGTTACTGGCAGCTTAACGACGAGTATTTGATATGCAGCCGGCAGTTGCTCTGCGTATCGTTCAAAAAACCACCACTCAGCTAGCATATTGTTAATTGAGCAGGTTTTAAGCCAACTTTTTTGCCGTACCAGGGTCAGAGTTAAGCGCCTTAATGTTTTAAACTGCGTAAAGGTTTATTATCATCGGCATATTATGAATGAGCCATGTGCTGCTCGGGCCCGAAAAGGAATCAAATCACTATGCGCTTTAAAACGCTGACTGCTGCCGCAGCGGTTCTTCTTATGCTGACCGCAGGCTGTTCCACTCTGGAGCGAGTGGTTTACCGCCCCGACATTAACCAGGGGAACTACCTGACACAGAACGATGTGTCAAAGATCCGTACTGGCATGACTCAACAGCAAGTTGCGTATGCTTTGGGTACGCCAATGATGAGTGATCCATTCGGTTCAAGTACCTGGTTCTATGTCTTCCGCCAGCAACCAGGCCATGAAAAAGTGACTCAGCAAACGCTGACGCTGACTTTTAACAGCGGTGGTGTGTTGACCAACATCGACAACAAGCCGAATCTGGAAAACGAATAACCAACAAAAAAGGTGCCGGAAGGCACCTTTTTTTTGGCTACTTCTGAGCGGATTTTTCAGCTCGCTGACGTCTGAGCTCTTTCGGATCGGCAATCAGTGGGCGATAAATTTCGACCCGATCACCCTCACTTACCGTATCGGTTAATTTTACCGGACGGCTAAAAATGCCCACTTTATTCTTCGCCAGATCGATATCCGTGCGCAGTTCAAGAATGCCTGACGCGGTAATGACCTGTTCAACAATACTGCCCTCGGCAACGCTTACCTTGAGCAAATACTGCTTTTCAGGCAGTGCGTAAACGACTTCAACCAAGATATCACGCGACACTGTAGACCTCTTTGGCGCGAACGGTAAACGCCTGCACCATGTTACCCGCCAACTCCTTGAAGATGCGACCAAACGCCAGCTCGATAAGTTTATTGGTAAACTCAAAATCGAGTTGGAACTCAATACGACATGCATCGCTACTCAGTGGCGTAAACTTCCAGCCGCCCATCAATGACTTAAATGGCCCATCCACAAGATGCATCAAAATACTGTGATTGCTGGTAAGCGAGTTACGCGTAGTGAAAGTTTTGCTGATCCCCGCTTTGGAAACATCTACCGCTGCGGTCATCTGATCATGCGACGCGTTAAGGATCCTGCTGCCTGTGCAACCCGGTAAAAAATCAGGGTAGGATTTCACATCGTTAACTAATTGATACATCTGCTCCGCGCTGTAAGGCACTAACGCAGTACGGGTAATCTGAGGCATAGCATTTCCTGAGAGTCACAAAACCGGCAAATAATAACATTTATCACCATGCAAAGAAAAACTCTTAGCCCAGACCCGTGCTAAGATATGCCTTCATCCTCGCAGCGAAGCGGGGTGTATTTGAACTCCTGGATTACTTAATACTGAGCAGCACTATGACAAAGAAAAAAGCATACAAACCAGGTTCAGCCACCATTGCGCAAAACAAACGCGCCCGCCATGAATACTTTATCGAAGATGAGTTTGAAGCGGGGCTCGTGCTACAAGGCTGGGAAGTTAAATCTCTACGTGCCGGGAAAGCCAACATCGGTGATAGCTACGTCATTCTGATAGATGGTGAAGCATTCTTGTTTGGCGCCAACTTTACCCCACTAAACGTGGCTTCAAGCCATGTAGTGTGCGACCCAACACGTACCCGTAAACTCCTGCTTAACCAGCGTGAACTCGATAACCTTTACGGGCGTATTAACCGCGAAGGCTACACCGTTGTCGCCCTGTCAATGTACTGGAAAAATGCCTGGTGCAAAGTGAAAATCGGCGTCGCGAAAGGTAAGAAACAACACGACAAACGCAACGATTTGAAAGACAAAGAGTGGGCAGTGGATAAAGCGCGGATTATGAAACACGCGGGTCGTTAAGTACTTATTCCCCCAATATCTTTATTGGTCCTTCCTGTGAAGGGCCAATAAATAAAAAACACCGTAATATTTTATTAATAACGCACATTATCAAATCTAACTCATTTTAGTTAGGAATTTTCTGCAAATTTCACTTTCATAAATCCTATACAACTCCTCAAGTGATTTTAACAAATTAATTATTTTTCACACTCACATAGATTTATGTATGCGCACGCACAA
The DNA here is from genome assembly GCF_035271705.1 of Buttiauxella sp. Classification (GTDB taxonomy): domain Bacteria; phylum Pseudomonadota; class Gammaproteobacteria; order Enterobacterales; family Enterobacteriaceae; genus Buttiauxella. The sequence goes on along the minus strand of NZ_DATERI010000183.1, from coordinate 3,147 downwards.
CCAAGATCACTTTGTATTATTTTTGTTCACACAGGGGGGTGTTTCCGTGTAAACAACCCGACTAAATAATGGAAAAATCCGATAAAAAGTGATTTCCATCACAATAAACACACTCCATAAAACAAAATTTATAATAAACAATTCAATCAGTTACACATACATAAAATTCAGACGTCTCTCATCACCCTCTGGAAGTATCCCCTTCCCTCCCGGCGCTAAGCGTCTGGTTTGCGCTTTTGTGAATCTGTGTCTATATATTTAATATCTGTAGAAATAAATCATACAAAAGTTTGATTTTGCAGTTATACAAATAATTTCTTCAAAACGAACAACCATATTAATTATAACGTAATTCATCAATATATTGATGCTGGCATTCTTTCACTCCAAATCATTCGAATAACCGTGATCAATTTAACACTTTATTCTGGAGGGATTATTTTCGTACTAAAGCACAGTTAAACACCTCCCCCATGTTCATACAGAATGGAGTGATGAAAATGCGTTCAATATCAATCATCTCAAAATTGACTGGCGTAACCAATAACGTAGAAACTGCCATAGTCACGCTAAATTCTCCTTCAATTGTTGAACTCAAGGCTGAACGCACAGATATCGCCAGTCTCGTTCGCACTCATAACGATTTGGTTATTACCCTACGCGATGGTGAAGTGATTACCGTCAAAAATTTCTATGCTTTCGCCGACCAGGGCGGAAACCAATTGGTACTCGAAGACGATCAAGGCGCATTGTGGTGGGTACAGAATACAGACTCCGCTTTCCACTTCGAGCATATCGCCAATATTGATGAGTTGATGGCTGCCACCGGTGCAGAATCCCATGACGGTGGTGCCATTTGGCCGTGGATCTTAGGTGGAGTGGCCGTAGCGGGCGGCATCGCCCTCGCTGCAGGTGGCGGCGGAGGTGGCGGAGACAGTTCTAATGATGATGGAAACAACCCTGGCGGTGGCAATTCCGGTACGCCTAATCCTCCCACATCAGGTCGCGACACCACACCCCCAGCTGCGCCGACAAACCTGAGTGTGTCGGCAGATGGCAAAACCCTAACTGGTAGCGCTGAACCCGGCAGCACCGTGACGATTACCGACGGTTCGGGGCAGGTTATCGGAACCGGCACCGCTGACAGCGAGGGTAAATTCACAATTCCGCTCACAAATCCGCAAATTAGTGGCGAGGAACTCACGGCGCATGCCACCGACCCCGCAGGGAACACAGGGCCCGATGCTACCGTCACCGCGCCGCTTATTCCAGACCCTGTTGAACCTGTGGTGACCAGTGTCAACGATGACACAGAACCGAGCACCGGTCTGGTGCTTTCCGGGAAATCGACCAACGACAATACCCCGACAATTGAAGGCTTCGCGCTAGCGAATTCCATCGTTCGTATTTTTGACAATGGACAAGAAATTGGCACCGATGTCGCGGATGCTAACGGTAACTGGAGCTTTACCCCAGTCACTCCCCTTTCTGATGGAACGCATGATTTCACTGCCACCGCCACGAATGAAAAAGGGGAAAGTGAGCAATCCGGCAGTTATACCGTCACGATTGATACTCAAGGCCCAGCCGCCCCCGAAAATCTGGATGTGTCAGCTGACGGTGCAACAGTCACGGGCATCGCCGAAGCGGGTTCTACGGTGATTATCACAGACGCCAATGGCAACGAACTTGGCGAAGGAACGGCAGATGCCACTACCGGCGCTTTCACCATCAATATTTCTCCGACGCAAACCGCAGGCGAAGCCCTGGTCGCGGTGGCCGTTGACTCAGCCGGAAACATTAGCGCAGAAGCTCAATTCACCGCTTTCGACTCTCTTCCACCTGCCACGCCGATTATTACCAGCGTAGTAGATGATGTTGAGGGAATAACAGGTAACCTGACAAACGGTCAACTGAGTAACGACGCCCGTCCGACCTTAAATGGCACCGGTGAAGCCGGTAGCACCGTGATGATTTTCGATCATGGAACAATACTGCTAGGCACAATACAGGTTAATGCCGATGGAACATGGAGTTTCACGCCCGGTGCAAATCTGAGTGATGGAAACCATATTCTCACTGCCAGCTCCACGGATGCGGCAGGCAACCAGGGCGGAACATCGCCAGGTTTTGAAGTGCAAATTGACGCCACCGCGCCTGTTTTACCGTCAATTACCGGAGTCTTTAACGATGACGGCACTGCGCAAACGCCCATTCTTGCCAACCGTGAAACTAACCATGAAGCTACGTCTCTCAAAGGTTTAGCGGAACCCAACACCACCCTATCCCTAAAAGATAACGGTGTTGAGATTGGGACTATCAGCGTTGATGGAAGTGGTAACTGGATCTACACCCCAACGACCCCGCTGGGCAATGGCAGCCATAATTTAACCCTTACCGCGACCGATGAAGCGGGTAACGTCAGCCAGCCTTCCGCAGGTTTCGCCTTTACTATTGATTCGACTGCACCTGTTGCACCGCTTATCACCAGTGCGGTTGACGATAATGGCACGACGCAAATCCCGATTTTATCCGGCCAGTCAACCAACGACATCCAACCGACAATCAACGGAACGGCAGAGCCAGACTCAATACTGACCATCAGTGATAATGGCACCGTACTCGACACGATCCAGGTCGATGGATCCGGTAACTGGAGCTATACGCCAACCGATCCGCTTGGCGAAGGCCGCCACGAATTCACATTTACCGCAACGGATGCACTGGGCAACGAAAGCCCGGTATCCGATACCTTTACCGTGACGGTTGATACCACTCCCCCGGCAGCCCCAACCGGCCTGCAAGTTTCCGTCGATGGCCTGCATGTCACCGGCACGGCGGAACCGGGTAGCCTTATCACCGTCACCGACGCCAATGGCGTGTTACTGGGAACCGGAACGGCGGATGATACCACCGGAGCATTTGATGTCACCCCCCTGACAACCGCACAAACTAACGGCGAAGCGCTGCTGGTCAATGCCACAGATCCGGCGGGTAACCCGGGGCCGAATGCTGGCGTACTCGCCCAGGACAACACCGACCCTCTCGTGCCAACGGGTGTCGAAATTAATATCGAAGGCACCGTCGTCACGGGTAACGCCGAACCGGGCAGTACCGTGAAGGTCAAGGACAGCGGCGGGATTCTGC
>NZ_DATERI010000182.1:0-42174 GCF_035271705.1 Buttiauxella sp. | reverse complement strand
AAAAAAAAGCCAGCGCAAGGCTGGCTAAGTAATACTGGAAGCAATGTGAGCAATGTCGTGCTTTCAGGTTATCTCCGTAAGAGTCTCCCCTGAACGCATGGCAATAATAATCATTATCATTCGCACTTGTCTACTATTTTTTAGAAAAAGTTAGCAGTTGACCAAAATAAAAAAATCAATAATGTTGAAAGGGTTACCTAACTATTTGAGGAGAAAAGGAATGAGCGAGATAGTGATACGCCACGCTGAATTAAGAGATCTGGATGCTTTACGGCAGATGAATGCCCAGCCAGAGGTTTATCACAACACGCTACAAGCTCCTCATCCTTCTCTAGAAATGTGGGAAGAACGAATGAAGCGCTCATCCCCAGGCCGTCGCCAACTTGTTGCCTGTATTGACGATGTGGTTACCGGGCATTTAGTTCTGGATATTGAGCAAAATCCACGCCGCAGCCATGTTGCGACTTTCGGGTTAAGTGTCTGCGGGCAACAGCGCAATCGCGGCGTCGCCAGCGCCTTGCTAAAAGCGATGACCGACCTGTGTGATAACTGGCTACGCATAGACCGCACCGAGTTGACCGTGTTCGTCGATAACGAATCAGCTGTCGCGGTGTATCGCAAATTCGGTTTTGAAATTGAAGGCACCGGCAAGAATTACGCTCTGCGCGAGGGTAAGTATGTGGATGCGTATTTTATGGCGCGGATTAAGCCAGAATAAATCGTCCTCACCCCGGCCCTCTCCCCCCAGGAGAGGGCGAAAATCTGTACTGAACCCCAGATTCTGGATTTTGTATCCAAAATCTGGAGGTTTACATCGAGTCCCCACCCCTCCAGGGAGAGGGGAAAAACTTAATACCCGGCGGTTAGATCATCCACAGAACGAGGATCAGATGCGCCATATAACATGCCATCTGTTCCTACCATTATGCTCTGCGTGCTGCCCATCACTTCTTTCACTTCGACTTTCTGCCCTTTATCTTTCAGTAGGTTGAGCGTATCCGGGCTAAAGCCTTTCTCGACTCTCAACGCATCAGGCAACCATTGATGATGGAAACGTGGTGCGTTAGTGGCTTCGGCAACGTTCATCCCATAATCGATAGTGTTCATCACCATTTGCAGCACCGTGGTGATGATACGGCTACCGCCAGGACTCCCGGTCACCAGCCAGGTTTTCCCATCTTTAACCACGATGGTTGGCGACATCGACGACAGCGGGCGTTTATGCGGCCCGACGGCGTTCGCATCGCCACCCACCAGCCCGTAGACATTCGGCACACCAGGTTTCGCCGAGAAGTCATCCATTTGGTTGTTCATCAGGATGCCGGTATTTCCCGCCACAATGCCACTGCCAAACACGGTATTCAGGGTGTATGTCACCGCCACGGCATTGCCGTCTTTATCCACCACCGAGAAATGCGTGGTCTGGTTACTTTCATACGGCGCAAGTGTCCCGGGTTTAATTTCACTCGACGGGCGAGCTTTGTTGATATCTATCTGTTCAGCCAGCGATTTTGCGTAGGCTTTGCTGGTCAGCGCCTGCCACGGCACTTTGACAAAGTCAGGGTCACCGAGATATTCCGAACGATCGGCATAGGCATATTTTTCAGCTTCTGCCGTTAACTGCATCGCATTGGCACTGCCAAAACCATATTTGGCGAGGTCGAAGTTCTCCAGGATATTGAGGATTTCCACAATGTGGATGCCGCCAGAAGACGGTGGTGGCATGGAGAATATCTGGTAGCCACGGTAATCACCGCTAATTGGCGTACGCTCAACCGCCTTGTAATTGGCCAGGTCAACCTTGCTAATCAGGCCGCCATTGTTTGCCATTTCCTCGGCAATCTGGTCAGCAATGGCCCCTTTATAGAATGCATCCGGGCCATTTTCGGCAATCATTTCGAGGCTTTTGGCGAGGTTGGTCTGCAGCAGTTTGTCGCCCTTTTGCAGGGGTGCACCGTCAGCTTTCCAGAAAATAGCTTTGCTGTTTGGGTGATTAGGAAGAACTTCTGCGCCGTAAATCTTCAGGTCTTCAGCCAGCGCATCGTTCACGGTAAAACCTTCCTGCGCAAGCTTAATAGCCGGTTGGATAACTTTGTTGAGCGGCAGTGTGCCGTATTTTTCCAGCGCCATGGAGAAGCCTGCCACGGTGCCTGGCGTGCCTGAAGCTAGATGAGATGTAAGGGATTTTTTACTGTCAGCATTGCCCTGCGCATCAAGGAACATATCGCGCGAGGCTTTTTCTGGTGCCATTTCGCGGAAATCAATAGCGGTAGTTTTCCCGTCTTTGGTGCGCAGCATCATGAAGCCGCCCCCGCCGATATTCCCCGCCTGTGGATGGGTGACGGCAAGTGCAAAACCAACCGCAACGGCAGCATCGACCGCATTTCCGCCCTGTTTCAGAATATCGACACCGACTTGCGTCGCCAGCGAATCTTGCGAGGCGACCATCCCGTTTTGCGCCTGTACCGGATGATGGATATCCGCTTCAACACCGTAGGATACAGGCGCTGCAACCGGTGGTGGTGCGGCACTAACAGAAAGGCACAGTCCTATCATTAGCGCGGGAATGGTTATCCAACGCAGAATTTCCAGACGAATTGTTTTCCACTGCTTCATCGTTGTTTTCTCCATGAATTTATAAACCCCTATGGATTTCATGGTGCAGGAAGGTGGCAAGCGAACAAATCCCGATGAGCTTAGTGGACTAAGTGATTCGGGTGAGTGAACGTAGCCAACGCATCTGCAACGTGAAAGACGACGGGTTTTAGAGTCAATAGCCCATAAAGCCTGGTCCATAATTCCTAAATAATCTTCGTAACTATGGAAAACGAGTAAACTTAATAAGTCCCCCTAATGGAGGAAGTGACGATGAAAAAAATATTACTCCTGGCGGCTTTGCTGCCATTTACCTGTTTGGCACAACCGATTAATACTCTGAATAATCCAAATCAACCGGATTACCAGATTCCAAGTCAGCAACGAATGAAGCAGCAAATGCAAACCCAGCAGATACAACAAAAAGGCATGTTGAATCAGCAGTTACAAACACAAACGCGTGTGCAACAGCAGCATCTGGAATCGCAGATAAATAACAATTCACAGCAGGATGTTTTTAAGGTGAAAAAAAATTATCCAAATGATCTGGATGTTGGCACACAGCAAGTTCTGCCGAATAACAATGGTGGAATGTTAAGCAGCACAAGCAGCAGCCAGGAGCACATGCTGCAACCGAAAACCAATGGCAGCATGCTTAATTCAAACGGTCAATCGGCTCCCCTACAGCCCAATATTCCGCTGAAAACGATTGGGCCGTAAGGAAAATGGGGGATGACGCTAACGCTTATCCACCCTGCAACACCAATACCGTCGGTCGGACAAGCTTGCGCCATCCCACATTGACCTTCGTTTAGTAGGTAAAGTCCGCGCCAATTTGGTCAATACGGTCGGTGCAGAGGGTGTCCACTCCCCAGCGCAGCAGCGTTGCTGCTCGTTGGGGAATATTCACCGTATAAACCAGAATATGTAATCCCGCCGCTTTGAGTTCTAGCACGCGCGTTTCATCCAGCAATTTATGATTCAAGTGAATGGAAACACAGCCCAGGCGGGTCGTCAGTTCACGCCAGTCATCACGCCATTCATCGAGCAATAACCCACGCGGTAATTCAGGAACGGCAAGCTGTGCAGCTGCCAGCGCTTCGATAGAAAACGACGATAGTAACGGTGCCGTTTGCCCCTGCCACAACTCTGCTGCCGCCAGCGCGATCACTTTTCCGGTTTGTGCATCGGTGCCAGTGGTCGGTTTGATTTCAATGTTTGCCATCATTGCGTGTTGCTGACAACGCGCCGCGACTTGCGAAAGCAGCGGTAACGGTTCGCCTTTAAATTCACCGCTAAACCAGCTTCCGGCATCGATTTTCAGCAGTTTATCCCAGGGTAAATCTCCCGCTACCCCCCAGCCGTTACTGGTGCGTTCCAGGGTGTCGTCGTGCAGCAGGAAAATTTGCCCATCTTGTGAAAGCTTGGCATCAAACTCAATCATGGTGTGGCCGTAACGCGCACCGACATCAATCGCCGCCAGTGTATTTTCCGGTGCCAGTTTGCCACCGCCACGATGTGCAGCGATTTTTGGGTAGGGCCAGTGACTCATAAACGTTGTCCATTTTCTTTATCAAAGCGGTCATTGTTAAAGTAATGCAGATGATTTTCAGGCAGATGTAGCCAAAGCGTGCTGCCGGGTTGTGGGCGTTCCTGATGGTTCAGACGCACCACCATTTTTTGCTCACCCCAACGCCCGTGCACCAGATTATCTGCACCGAGCATCTCCAGCGTTTCCACCTGAAAGGGCACGCCGCCTGCGGAGTGTGAGCTTAGCGCAATATGTTCCGGGCGGATACCCAGCGTCACGGCTCGCCCCTGAAGCCTGCTCTGCACGCCCCCCAACGGCAGCGCCATACCACCTGGCAGTTCAAAACGCGAGCCATCGGCGCTGATATTCCCTTCTAGCAGGTTCATGGCAGGCGAGCCGATAAAACTGGCCACAAAGCGGCTTGCCGGGCGTTCGTAAACCTCCACTGGCGTCCCGATTTGTTCGGCGACACCTTTATTCATCACCATCACACGCTGCGCCAGCGTCATCGCTTCAACCTGATCGTGGGTGACGTATAAGCTGGTCGTTTTCAGGCGGCGATGTAATTGCTGCAATTCCAGACGCATTTGCACGCGCAGTTTGGCATCAAGATTCGATAGCGGCTCATCGAACAAGAAAACCGCCGGGTCACGCACGATGGCGCGCCCCATTGCTACGCGCTGACGTTGGCCACCGGAAAGTTCACGCGGGCGACGTTTGAGCAAGCCATCGAGTTCAAGAATACGTGCCGCTTCCACCACTTTCTGCTGAATGTGCGCTTTGCCCATGCCGCGGATTTTCAGGCCCCACGCCATATTTTCTTCCACGCTCATATGCGGATAAAGCGCGTAGTTCTGGAACACCATCGCGATGCCGCGCTCTTTCGGTTCCATTTCAGTGACACGCTGACGGTCAATCCAGATATCGCCACTGGTGACGCGCTCAAGCCCGGCAACCATCCGCAGCAACGTAGATTTTCCACAGCCCGACGGGCCAACCATTACGATAAATTCGCCGTCTGCCACATCTAGCGTCAGGGGTTCAATCACCTGGGTTTTATTGTCCCAACTCTTGCTTACTGCCTGTAGTTTTAGTCCTGCCATGGATTACTTCTCACTATCAACAAGGCCACGCACAAAGGCACGCTGCATGGCTAAAACGATAATTACCGGGGGGATCAGGGTCAGCAGCATGGCCGCCATAACTTGATTCCACTGGGTCGTGCCTTCCCCGGAAGACATCATGCCTTTGATGCCTGCCACAGCGGTGCCGAGGTTGACGTCGCTGATAATCAGCAACGGCCACAGATACTGGTTCCAACCGTAGATAAAGGTGATGACGAACAGCGCCGCCAGATTGGTTTTTGAAAGCGGCAGCACAATGTCGCGGAAAAAACGCATTGGCGATGCGCCATCGATACGCGCGGCTTCCATCAGTTCATCGGGCAGCGTCATAAAGAACTGGCGGAACAAGAAGGTCGCGGTTGCCGACGCCATTAATGGCAGCGTCAGGCCGGTGTAGCTATCGAGCATTTTAAGATTGGCAATAACGTCAACCGTCGGGAAAATTCGTACCTCAACCGGTAACATTAGGGTGATAAAAATCATCCAGAAGAACAGGTTACGGAATGGAAAACGGAACCAAACAATCGCAAAGGCTGACAGCATTGAAACCGTGATTTTGCCGAGGGTAATGACCATGGCCATCACAAAGCTATTGAGCAACATCAGGCCAAATGGCGCACTGTTCGCCCCCACGCCATGCAGCCAAATGTAAGTCATGTTTTCCAGCAAATGCGTGCCTGGGATAAGCGTCATGGGCGTCTGAAAGACGGCCTCGTTATCCAGCGTCGCCGCGACAAACGCGACATACAGCGGGAACAAAATCACGATGATGCCCAGAATGAGCAGGGTGTGGCTGAAGATTGTCAGCCCACGGCGATTCTCAATCATTGGTAGCGCACCTTACGTTCCACAAAACGGAACTGAATGACCGTCAGGATGATGACCAGGAACATCAACACCACGGATTGCGCCGCTGACGCCGAGAGATCGAGTCCGGCAAAACCTTCGCGATAAATTTTGTAGATTAGCGTAGTGGTCGCCTGTACCGGGCCACCGCCTGTTGCGGCGTCGATAACCGGAAAAGTATCGAAAAACGCGTACACCAGATTAACCACCAGCAGGAAGAAGCTCACCGGCGCAATGAGCGGTAGCGACAGCTTGAAGAAACGACGCACGGGACCTGCCCCGTCAATGGAAGCGGCTTCAATTAACGAGCGCGGAATGGACTGAAGGGCGGCGAAGAAAAACAGGAAGTTATAGCTGATTTGCTTCCAGACTGAGGCAAACACCACAAGGAACATTGCCTGACCACTGTTTTGCGCATGGTTCCAGTGATATCCAAACTGTTCCAGCACGTGGGTTATCAGCCCACGACCTGGGTTAAACAGGAAAATCCACAGCACGGCGGCAATCGCCGGTGCCACCGCATAAGGCAGCAGCATTAATGTTTGATAAATACGGCTGCCGCGCACCACATAATCCGTGAGGGCGGCGAAAAAGAGCGACACCAGCAAGCCGCTACCTGCCACTAATCCACTGAAAATTAAGGTGGTGTAGAAAGAGTCGAGATAGTAGCTGTCGTGGAACAGCTGTTTGAAATTCTCCAGGCCAACAAACGTGCTCGAAAGACCAAACGGATCGACATTTTGCAGTGAATACCACAGCGCTTCGCCCGCAGGCCAAATGAAAAAGATAAGGGTAATAATCAGTTGCGGCAGCACTAGCGCATACGGTAGCCAGCCAGAACGGAATACCGGACGAGAAGATGACATAAGCGATTCTGTTCCTGAACAATGTCGGATAAGCGAAGCGCCATCCGACATCAACAAAACTTAAGACTTGGTTGACTGCTCAAAGCGGCGCAACAACTGATTACCACGCTCAACCGCTGAATCCAGGGCCTGCTGTGGCGTCTTTTTACCCGTCCAGACCGATTCCAGTTCTTCATCCACAATGGTACGAATCTGCGGCATGTTGCCCAGTCGCAAACCTTTGGTGAATGGCAACGGTGGCTTGTTCAACATCTGGCGCGTCGCAATGTCAGCACCTGGGTTTTTCTCATAGAAACCTTGCTCACGCGTCAGGTCGTAAGCCGCTTTGGTGATGGGCAGGTAACCGGTTTTTTGGTGCCATTCAGCAGCAATTTCTGGTTGGGTGAGGAACTGCATAAATTCAGCAACGCCTTTGTAAGTCGTGGCGTCTTTGCCCTGCATCACCCACAAACTTGCCCCACCAATGATGGCGTTTTGCGGCGCGTTCGGAATGGATGCATCGTAAGGCATCATGCCTACACCGTAGTTGAACTTGGCATATTGACGGATATCCGCCAGTGAGCCAGAAGAAGCGGTAGTGATCGCACACTCTCCGCTGTAGAACTTCTCGGTGGATTCGTCTTTGCGACCAAAGTAGCTGAAATCACCTTTCTTATTCAGCTCCTCGAGCATGGCGATGTGCTTCACCTGCTCAGGTTTGTTGAACTCCAGAACCGCGTCTGCGCCATCGAAGCCGTTGTTTTTCGTGGCAACCGGCAGGCCGTTCCAGGCGCTGAAGTTTTCAATCTGAATCCAGCCCTGCCAGCCGCTTGCGTAACCGCATTTCATGCCTGCCGCTTTAAGTTTGGCGGTGTACTCGGCTAAATCCTGCCAGGTTTTTGGTGGCTGGTCCGGGTTCAGTCCGGCTTTCTTAAAAGCGTCTTTGTTGTAATACAAAACCGGTGTGGAACTGTTAAACGGCTGGGAGAGCAAATGCCCCGTTTTTGAATCGGTGTAGTAACCGGAAACCGTCGGTACAAACTGGGATTCGTCGAACTTAATGCCCGCATCGTTAAAGACTTCATAGACCGGCTTGATCGCTTTCGAAGCCATCATCGTCGCCGTACCCACTTCATAAACTTGCAGGATTGCTGGGGCGTTACCCGAGCGGAAGGCAGCAATCCCTGCAGCCAGGTTTTGTTCATAGTTGCCCTTATAAACCGGGACAATCTGGTAGTCAGGGTGTGTCTGGTTAAAACGTTGTGCTAAAGAATCCACTTCTTTACCCAGTTCACCTTCCATCGAATGCCAGAAAGGAATCGAGGTGGCGGCGAAGGCGTTGCTGCTAACTACGCATCCAATCGCAAGGCAAAGTGCTGTACGTCGTAACGATGCAGTCATGTGTATATCCCTGGAGGTTGTCATTAGGTCACTGCGCGTAAATACGCGTTTTTGTTCGCATCAAAACATGACATGCGCGTATGACAGAAAAATAACCGGGAGGTGACAGGGTCGTTACGATGGGGAGAAGGAATGATGACCTGTGGCAAAATGCCATCAAAAAGGAGCCCAAAGGCTCCTTCATATTTAAGCGATATACCCAAGCGACTTCAAGATGCAGGTAGGCGGCAAACGAATCACTCCCGATGAGCTTACTCAAGTCAGTGATTGGGGTGAATGAGAGCGGCCAACAACCCTGCAACTTGAAGGGCGACGGGTATAAATTACCCGCCGAGATAGGCGCTACGTACCGCTTCGTTAGCTAACAGCGCGTCACCGGTATCTTCAAGCACGACGTGGCCGTTTTCCAGCACATAGCCTCGGTCGGCAAGCTTCAGCGCCTGGTTGGCGTTCTGCTCGACGAGGAAGATAGTCATGCCTTCGCTACGCAGTTGCTCGATGGTATCGAAAATCTGCTGAATGATGATGGGCGCAAGACCAAGCGAGGGTTCGTCGAGCAACAACAAGCGCGGTTGGCTCATTAACGCACGGCCAATCGCCAGCATCTGCTGTTCGCCACCGGACATGGTGCCAGCACGCTGAATACGGCGCTCCAGCAAGCGTGGGAACAGTTCGTAAACGCGTTGGATGCGTTCATGATACTGGTCGCGGTCAGCAAAGAAACCTCCCATCGCGAGGTTCTCTTCCACTGTCATACGCGAGAACACACGGCGGCCTTCCGGCACAATCGCTACCGCTTCACGCATGATGCGCGCGGTGTGCCAGTCGGTGATGTCTTTGCCATCAAAAGTGATTTTGCCATGGCTGGCACGCGGGTCACCGCACAACGTGCCGAGCAGCGTGGTTTTACCCGCGCCATTCGCGCCAATCAGGGTAACAATTTCGCCCTGTTTAATATGTAAACTGACTTCGTGAAGCGCCTGAATCTTGCCGTAATGGGCGCTCACCTGGTCAAATGACAACATGATATTTTCCATCTTTGCCTCGCCCATTTTTATGCTTCGCCCAAATAGGCGCGGATTACGTCAGGGTTATTACGGATTTGTTCCGGTGTGCCGTTCGCAAGCGGCGTCCCCTGGTTTACAACGTAGATCCGGTCAGAAATACCCATCACCAGTTTCATGTCATGCTCAATGAGCAGCACGGCGGTGTTGTGGTGGCTACGTATCTCCATGATCAATTCATCGAGCTCGTGCGTTTCTTTCGGGTTCAGGCCTGCAGCGGGTTCATCAAGCATCAGGATTTCTGGCAGCGTGACCATACAGCGCGCAATCTCCAGACGGCGCTGATCACCATACGCAAGGTTGCTTGCCTGGCGGTTAGCCTGCTCAAGCAGGCCAATACGGTCAAGCCAGGTGGCGGCGCGGTCCAGCGCTTCGTTTTGGGCGCGACGGAAACCAGGTGTTTTCAGCAAGCCTGAGAACACGCCGGTTTTCAGTTGCTGATGTTGAGCCACCAGCAAGTTTTCAATGACGGTCATTTCACGGAACAGACGCACGTGCTGGAAAGTACGCACCACGCCCATCCGTGCAATTTGCTGGCCTGGCAGTCCTTCAAGATGCTGGTCACGCAACATGATGGTGCCACCTGACGGCTTATAGAAACCGGTCAGACAGTTAAACACGGTGGTTTTACCGGCACCGTTTGGACCGATTAACGACACAATTTCGTGAGGATGCAGTTCCAAAGAAACATTGTTTACAGCGAGCAGGCCGCCGAAACGCATCATCAGGCCGTTTACGGATAACAATGGCTGGCTCATGCCTGCTCTCCTTTGACGTGTTCCACTTGTTCTTTCTTCAGTTTCAATTGCGGACGTGTCATTGGCAGCAAGCCTTGCGGACGCCAGATCATCATCAGCACCATCAGGCCACCGAGTACCAACATGCTGTATTCGTTCAAATCACGCATCAGCTCACGCGACACTACCAGCAGAACTGCGGCAAGGATAACGGCAAACTGCGAGCCCATCCCACCCAGCACGACAATAGCCAACACGAAGGCAGATTCGGCAAAGGTGAACGATTCTGGGCTAACAAAGCCCTGGCGTGCAGCAAACAGCGTACCGGCAAAGCCTGCAAACGCGGCGCTGATGGTAAATGCCGTCAGCTTAATGCGCGTTGGGTTCAGGCCCAGTGAACGGCAAGCGATTTCATCTTCACGCAACGCTTCCCACGCACGACCCAGCGGCATCCGCAGCAGACGGTTAATCACAAACAGCGACAACACAACCAGCAGGAGTGCGACGAGGTAGAGGAAGATAATACGGTCGCCAGTGTTATAGGCGACATTGAAGAAGTTGCTGAAGGTATCCCAACCCCCTTCACGCGCAGTACGGCTGAACTCCAGACCAAACAGCGTTGGTTTTGGAATCTGGCTGATGCCGTTCGGGCCACCGGTTATTTCGGTGTTATTGAGCAGCAGAATACGGACGATTTCACCGAAACCGAGCGTCACAATCGCCAAATAGTCACCGCGCAGGCGCAGAACCGGGAAGCCAAGCAGGAAACCGGCTGCGGCAGACACCAGACCCGCCAGGGGTAAACATGTCCAGAATCCCAGACCGTAATAGTGGTTGAGCAATGCAAAGGTATAGGCACCGATGGCGTAGAAGCCGCCGTAACCCAGCACCAGCAGGCCAGACAAACCCACGACCACGTTCAAGCCCAGACCGAGGATAATGTAGATCATCGTCAGTGTTGCGATATCTACCGTACCGCGTGAAACCACAAACGGCCAGGCGACAGCCAGCACCAACAATGCCAGCAAGAACAGTTTCTGTTTTGGTGTTGAGCCGTCTAACGCCGGCAGCACAAACTTCGGTCCAGAGACTTTTTTCATGCTTTTCTGGAATGCAGGGCGCAACAACTGGAAGACGAAGACAATCGCCGTACCAATCAAAACCCATTCCCAGCGCACAGACTCAGCGCTGTTGACCACAAGCTTGGTGCCGTCGAGGCTAAGCTGAACGCCCATAAAGACGCCAGCCAGAACGAAGAAGATAGCCGCCGACAGGAGAGCTAAAACAACATGCATCGGTTTCATACTTTTTCGACCTCCGGACGGCCCAGGATACCGGTAGGCATCACCAGCAGGACGACAATCAGCAGAGCAAAGGAAACCACATCTTTATATTCAGTGCTCAGATACGCCGAGGTCAGCGCTTCCGCCACACCTAAAATCAGGCCACCAATCATCGCACCAGGAATGCTGCCGATACCGCCAAGAACGGCGGCGGTGAAGGCTTTCATACCCGCCATAAAGCCGATGTACGGGCTGATTACGCCATAGAACTGGCCGAGCAACACGCCAGCAACAGCCGCCATTGCCGCGCCAATCACAAAGGTCAGAGAGATAACGCGGTCGGTGTTAATACCGAGCAAACTCGCCATTTTCAAATCTTCTGCACACGCACGGCAAGCACGGCCCATACGCGAGTAACGGATAAACAGCGTCAATGCCAGCATCGCAATGAACGTCACCACCCAAATAACCAACTGCATGGTGGTGATTGTCGCGGTGAAGCTCTCGCTCGCCCCGATGACCCACTGGCCGTTAAACAGGTTTGGCAGGGCGATGTCGCGCGAACCTTCCGTCAGGCTGACGTAGTTTTGTAGGAAGATGGACATACCGATGGCAGAGATAAGTGCAATCAGACGCTTAGAGTTACGCACGGGTTTATACGCAACGCGTTCGATGCTCCAGCCGTAAGCACTGGCGATGACAATGGCACCAATGAAGCCAGCACCAACCAACATCCAGCCCGCATCAATGCCCATCATCATCAGTGCTGCGATGATCATAAACGAGACATAGCTGCCAATCATGTAGACCTCGCCATGGGCGAAGTTGATCATGCCAATGATGCCGTAAACCATGGTGTAACCGATGGCTATCAGCGCGTAGGTGCTGCCCAGCGTGACGCCGTTAAACATCTGCTGTAGGAAGTAGAGAAACTGCTCGGACATACAATAACCTTATTTATTACCTCTCGGGACATGGCCGTCAGAGAGGTAGAATGACCCAGAATGACTGGTCCATACTCAATGGATTTCACGTTGCACAAAGGCGGCAAGAGAACGATTCCCGATGAGCTTAGTCAACTCAGTGATTCGGGTCAGTGAACGTAGCCAACGCATCTGCAACTTGAAAGACGACGGGTATTTATTTCGCCACAGAAGACGAACCGTCGGCATGCCACTGGAAGACACCAAATTCAAATCCCTTCAGATCGCCTTTCTCATCCCAGTTCAGCGGCCCAATCACGGTTTTCGCACCGTTTGCTTTCAAGTCTTTAATTAAATCTGCAGGTTCTTCGCTACCTGTACGCTCAAGTGCTGTCGCCAGGGACTGCACCGCAGCGTACGTGATCCACACATACGGGCCGCTTGGGTCTTTCTTCCCGGCTTTCAGCTCATCTACGATAACTTTGTTGCTTGGGTCCTGGTCATAGCGTTTTGGCATGGTGACTAACATGCCTTCACCCGCCGCACCCGCGATGTTGGACAGCGATGCGTTACCCACACCCTCTGGTCCCATAAACTGAGTTTTCAGGCCAACCGCACGAGCCTGACGCAGGATCTGACCCATTTCCGGGTAATAGCCGCCGTAGTAGACGAAGTCGACATTTTCTTTTTGCAGGCGAGCAACCAGTGTGGAGAAGTCTTTATCACCCGCGGTGATGCCGTCGAAGAAAGCAATGTTCGCGCCGCCTTTCTTCAGACCGTCTTGTACAGAACGCGCCAGACCTTCGCCGTATTGCTGTTTGTCATGAATGATAGCGATATGCTGCGGTTTCACTGTTTCAAGAATGTATTTAGACGCGGTCGGGCCCTGAGAAGAATCCAGGCCTGCGGTGCGCATAATCATTTTGTAGCCGCGGCTTGTC
Organism: Buttiauxella sp.; assembly: GCF_035271705.1. GTDB lineage: Bacteria > Pseudomonadota > Gammaproteobacteria > Enterobacterales > Enterobacteriaceae > Buttiauxella. The sequence goes on along the minus strand of NZ_DATERI010000182.1, from coordinate 28,884 downwards.
AGCTCTGGGTTAGTCGCACCCGGGGTAATCATCAGGATGCCTTCGTCTTCATAGATATCTGACGCTGGCTGAGTTGAAGAGGAGCAAAGGTGGCCGATAACATAACGCACACCGTCGTTCACGATTTTGTTGGCAACCGCAACGGCTTGTTTAGGATCACAAGCGTCATCGTATTCAACCGCAACAAGTTTGTCGCCTTTGATGCCGCCCTTGGCATTAATGTCTTTGATAGCCTGGCGCGCGCCATTGAACTCCATGTCGCCCCACTGCGCAACCGGCCCTGACATTGCACCAACAACCGCAACTTTAATGTCTGCTGCAGTTGCCGCGTGAGACACCGCCAATGCAACAAACCCGGCGAGTAATGTCTTCGCGTGTACCTTCATTCTATAAATCCCCATTTATCGTGATTTTGTGGTTTTATTATGGTCAAAAAGCATACTGTGCGCTTTTGAAGCTTTAACCATTTTTATGAGCGCCGTTAAGGGCTTAGCGCTAAAATTGACAATTCTTAAGGCTAAAAGCTCTATTTTTCAGGCTATTAAGCAAAGATATTATTCTGTATTTGCTTATAGTTAAACAAAAAAAAGCACCATTTTCAGCATAAAATAGCGATACAAAGAGCGGAATAAAACACTAGGTTTTAGGGTTTTATACTGACCATTTTTCAATCCACCACTTATCAAACTGGCATATGTTTGAGGGAAAAACTAATCGTCTGGTATAGAGCAGATAAAAGATAAAGCGTCTGAGGCAAATAAATTGGTTACACTCGGGGTTTTCCCGCTTTTTGGTTAGCTCGCTTATGAAACTCACCATCATTCGTCTGTTTGAGTGTAGTGCTCAGGATGAGATCGATCTGGCAAAGATCTGGCCCGAATATTCCAGCGCCTCACTGACTCTTAGTGATACCCACCGTATTTACGCGGCAAAATTTAACGACAGGTTGCTGGGCGCAGTTCGCGTCACGCTTGCTGATACTGAAGGTGCTTTAGATTCGCTGCGGGTACGAGAAATTACCCGTCGTCGTGGCGTTGGGCAGTATTTAGTGGAAGAGGTGATTCGCGATAATCCTGGCATCACCAGATGGTGGATGAACGACATCGGCGTTGAGGACCGCAGCGTTATGGCGGCGTTTATGCAGACAGTCGGTTTTACCGTTCAGGATGGTGGTTGGGGTAAGTCAGTTTTGGATGGCGGTTGTTGAATGAGTATCGGATGGCGCTGCGCTTATCCGGCCTACGAATGCGAGGTACAAAAAAATAGGGGAATGATAACTTGTTGGTTATCACTCCCCATTTTTCGAAGCATTTCGTGTTGCAGAAAGGCGGCAAGCCATGACCCCCCCGGGAGCTTACATCAGTAAGTGACCGGGGTTGAAGAGCACAACCAACGCATCTGCAACGCGAAAGGCGCCCGATAAATTACTTAGCGTCGGTCGCTGTACCGTTGGCATGCCAGGTAAATACGCCGAACTCAAAGCCTTTCAGATCGCCTTTCTCATCCCAGCTCAACGGCCCCATTACGGTTTCAACAGAGCTGCCTTTCAGATATGTAGCGATTTCAGCAGGATCTTCTGCCTTGTTCAGACCCGCAGCCAGAGATTGCACTGCCGCGTAGGTGGTCCATACGAAAGCACCACTTGGATCTTGTTTCTTCGCTTTAATAGCATCTACGATCGGTTTGTTCGCAGGGATCTGGTCGTAGTTCTTCGGTTTGGTCACTAACATGCCTTCAGCAGAATCACCGGCAATGTTAGACAGAGAAACGTTCGCGACACCTTCTGGACCCATGAACTTGGTTTTCAGGCCGGCCGCGCGCGACTGACGCAGGATCTGACCCATTTCTGGATGGTAGCCACCGTAGTACACGAAATCGATGTTCTCTTTCTTCAGACGCGCAACCAGCGTGGAGAAGTCTTTCTCACCTGCGGTGATACCGTCAAAGAACACGACGTTTGCGCCGCCTTTTTTCAGGCTATCTTGAACTGAGCGAGCCAGACCTTCGCCGTACTGTTGTTTGTCATGAATGACCGCGATGTTTTTCGGTTTTACATGCTCAAGAATATATTTTGATGCCGTTGGGCCCTGATCAGAGTCCAGACCGGTGGTACGCATTGTCAGTTTATAACCACGCGCAGTCAGCTCTGGAGCCGTTGCCGCAGGGGTAATCATCAGAATACCTTCGTCTTCGTAAATGTCAGACGCAGGCTGGGTGGAAGAAGAACACAGGTGGCCGATAACGTATTTGATGCCATCGTTAACCACTTTGTTGGCGACCGCGACCGCTTGTTTCGGGTCACACGCATCGTCGTATTTGGTGATAACCAGTTTGTCGCCTTTGATACCGCCTTTGGCATTAATATCAGCAACCGCTTGTTCTGCACCGGTAAATTCCTGATCGCCATATTGAGCAACTGGGCCAGACATCGCCCCAACTACTGCTACTTTAATGTCCTTCGCAAATGCCGCGTTGCTCATCGCAAGTGCAATACAACCAGCCAGTAACGCTTTGCCCTTCATGTTCATCCTGAAAATCCCCATTCTTGTTGTGATTGGTATTTGTTGTGATTGGTATTTGTTGTGTTTTTTAGCATGGTTAATTTTATGTAGAGAGATGACCGCGCATGCCTTCGCCGCACTCCGTGGTAAAAACATACCCGAATTTGCGGTTTTTGGAATAATAATTTTTCACAAGACGACCAGGAAAGTGACAGGCATAAAAAAACCGCCGTGAAAGGCGGTTTTTTTGGGCTTTCTTAAGAACTTACGCTTCGATGGCCATACGCAGTTTTTTCATGGCGTTCTTTTCAAGCTGGCGCACACGCTCAGCGGAAACGCCGTAGCGGTCAGCCAGTTCTTGCAGCGTGCTCTTGTTGTCTTCATCAAGCCAACGTGCACGGATAATATCCTGACTACGCTCATCCAGGCCCAGCATCGCATCGCTGAGTTTGTCGGCCGCGTGAGAATCCCAGTTATCGTCTTCGATGCCATCGGCAAAGTTAGAAGACTTATCCTGCAAGAACAGCACTGGAGCCATTGGCGCGCTGTCTGAGTCGTCGTCATTACCCATGTCAAAAGTCATGTCCTGCGCCGCCATGCGAGATTCCATCTCACGGACATCTTTGCTGGAAACACCCAGCTCGTTGGCGACCATTTCGACTTCATCCTGGTTGAACCAACCCAGACGCTGTTTCGCTTTACGCAGGTTAAAGAACAACTTACGTTGTGCTTTAGTGGTTGCCACTTTCACAATACGCCAGTTACGCAGAACGTATTCGTGAATTTCAGCTTTGATCCAGTGCACAGCAAACGACACCAGACGTACACCCACTTCAGGGTTAAAGCGGCGCACAGCCTTCATCAGGCCGATGTTACCTTCCTGAATCAAGTCAGCCTGCGGCAAGCCATAGCCCGAATAATTACGAGCGATATGAACAACAAAGCGCAGGTGAGACAGGATCAGCCTTTTCGCTGCTTCCAAATCGCCTTGGTAATGCAGCTTTTCAGCCAGCTCCTTCTCTTCCTCAGCCGTCAACATCGGCCAAGAGTTAGCGGCCCGGATATAAGATTCCAGGTTACCAACAGGGGCTAGTGCTAAATTTTGCATTTCTTTGGTCATTCAAACCCTCTCTAATAAAGACTAACGTACAGGTTGCTACATCTTGCTGCACCTGACTTTACGCCAAGCGCCAAACCCTACCACTCACAGTAACCTCAGACAGTGATGTTAACCACAAGTTCACTGTAAAGCTGTTCACATATTACACACAAAATGTGACAGAGCTATGAAATTTGGCAGGAGAAACACATACCGAGGTGGGAAGATGTCCCCTGCTGACGGGTACTTCGTAGCAGGGGACAAGTATACCAAAAAAATTTTACTCTGGGGTAAAACGACGTAAATGTTGCACGGTTGCAATCCAGGCTGCCAACCAGCCGCTCATGGATGCAACTAACAACAGCAGCAGGCATTCGTCGAAACCTAAGCCTGTGAGATCAAACTTAGTGCCAAACACTTGCGCGACTTCGGTTACCGCAGACGACAAACGTAATACCAGAATTTCGGACAGGATAAGCGACAAAAACGCGCCGCTAAACCCTAACAGCGCACCACCGTACAGGAACGGGCGCAGGATAAATCCATCGGTGGCACCAATCAGTTTCTGCACGTTGATGGTATCGCGACGAGCAAAGATGCTCAGGCGCACGCTGTTACCAATCACCAGGAATACCGCCGCAACCATCAGCACACCAATCATTGCGGCAACGCGCCCCACAAGACCTGTCAACGAGGCAAGACGGGAGAACCAGCTGTCATCCATACGGACTTCATCAACACCGTTAATCCGCGCCACACGGTCGCGCAAGGTATTCAGATGGTCGGTCGTCTGGAAGTCGAGTTTTGGGTTCACCACCGCGACGGCTGGCAGCGGGTTTTCTTCCAGCATATCCAGCGCACCACCAAAGCCTGACCAGTTACGGAACTCGCCAAGCGCTTCGTCACGCGAGAGATAGTTAACTTTATCGACGCCCTCTTCCGCCTGAATCGCGCCGACGACTTGCTGCGCTGCATTGTCATCAAGCGCTTTATCGAGATAAACCGTGATTTGCGGGGAAGGATAATACTGTGTGGCGGCCTGATTGACGTTTTTGTAAACGATGTAGCACACGCTAGGTAACGTCAGGGAGATGGCGATGACCATGACCGTCAGGAAGGTGGCTAAAGGCTTGCTGCGTAAATCCTGCAAAGCGCCCTGCCAGGCGTAGCGGAACTGCTCATTCACGCCGCCCTTCAGCGATTTGCTTTTCGATTGAGGAGTTTTGCCGCTTTTTTTCACCGAGCGGCCTAAATCCCCTAACTTATTCAGCGAGTTGATTTTATCCAGCTTGTTGCTGAAGCGCTTAATGTGATTGAGCGCGCTGCGTTTATTCACCTGCCAGGCCTCCATGCAAATGGCCGTCACTTAAGGTCAACATGCGATAGTTACGGCGGGAAATCAGCCCGATATCGTGCGTCGCCATCAGAACCGTTACACCCACGCGGTTAAACTCCTCGAACAGACGTAAAATCCCTTCAGAGAGCGCATCATCAAGGTTACCGGTCGGTTCATCTGCCAACAGTACCGCAGGCTTATTCACTACCGCTCGGGCAATACCCACGCGCTGTTGTTCACCACCGGAGAGTTGAATCGGGAGATTCTTTGCTTTATCGAGCAGGCCGACTTTATCCAGTGCCGCGCTAACACGGCGGCGAATGTCTTCACCGCTAGCACCCGCGATAAACAGCGGGATAGCGACGTTGTCATACACCGTTCTGTCCATCAACAAATGGTGATCCTGGAAGATCATACCAATCTGGCGACGGAGGAATGGCACTTCGCGGCTCTTGAGGCGGCTAATATCATGACCGCCAAAAGAGATCTTCCCGGCACTTGGCCGCTCAATACCGCAGATAAGCTTGAGCAGGGTACTTTTCCCGGCTCCTGAGTGACCGGTCAGAAAAGCCATCTCGCCAGGTTGCATATGGAAGGTCACTCCCTGCAACGCTTGTCTCCCACCGAGATAGGCCTTACTAACGTGTTCAAAGCGAATCATGGTTAATCCTCTCGGGCAAAAAGTGCCTCAATAAAATCGCCCGCATTAAACGGACGCAAGTCCTCAATACGCTCACCGACGCCAATGTAGCGAATCGGAATACCAAACTGATCGGCAATGGAGAAAATCACGCCGCCTTTGGCTGTACCATCCAGTTTGGTTAGCGTAATGCCTGTCAATCCTACGGCTTCATGGAACAATTTAGCCTGGCTAATCGCATTCTGACCAGTGCTGGCATCGAGAGTGAGCATAATTTCATGCGGTGCGTCTTCGTCGAGTTTTTTCATCACTCGGACGATTTTCTTCAGCTCTTCCATCAAGTGCGCTTTGTTCTGCAAACGCCCTGCGGTATCAGCCAATAGGACATCAACGTTGCGCGCTTTCGCCGCCTGAATCGCATCGAAAATCACGGATGCGGAATCGGCTCCAGAGTGCTGAGCGATAACCGGAATATTGTTACGCTGCCCCCAGACCTGGAGCTGCTCAACCGCGGCGGCACGGAAGGTGTCGCCCGCAGCCAGCATTACAGATTTACCTTCTTGCTGGAATTGACGCGCCAATTTGCCGATGGTCGTGGTTTTACCCACCCCGTTGACGCCCACCATTAAGATAACAAACGGGGTTTTGCCTTCAACGTTCAGCGGCTCATCGACTTTCGCGAGGATTTCGCCCATCTCTTCTTTCAGTAGGCCGTATAAAGCTTCGGCGTCACGCAAGTCTTTGCGGCTCGCACCTTCTGTCAGATTAGTGATGATTTTACGCGTGGTTTCAACACCGACATCGGCGATAAGCAACTGCTCTTCCAGCTCTTCAAACAGATCATCGTCGATTTTTTTGCCACGGAATAGACTGATAAATCCGGAACCGAGGTTTTGTTTAGTCTTTATTAAGCTGCGTTTGAGACGCGCAAAGAAACCTTCTTTGGTTGGGCGCTCTTGTTCTTGCTGAGGTTCTTCTTGCTGAGGTTCTTCTTGTTGGAATTCTTCTGCTGGAGTTTCTTCCGGTTCTTCAACAATAACCGCAGTGGCTGGGATTTCTTCAATCAGCTCTTCTTCAGCAGCGATTTCTTTGAGGCGAACATCTTCAACAACATCTTCAACAACATCTTCAACAACGTCTTCAACAATAACGTCTTCAACAACAGCATCTACTTCAATAACCGCTGCCACGACTTCTTCGGTTTCAACAACCGTTTGAGCTTCAATTTCTGCGACGACGGGTTCTTGTTCTGGCTGCCACTCTTCTGCCTGCACAATCTCAGGTGCGACATCCTCTGGAACCGGTAATTCTTCGTGCTCAATGACAACTGCCGCCGTGACTGCCGGCTCTGGGATAATTTCTGGCTCTGGCTCTGGGATAATTTCTGGCTCAGCCACCTGCACTTCGCTCTCAACGAGCTTTTCCGTAACGTCGACTATCTCTGCTGCGAAAGCTTCTGGTTCTTCGTGCTTATCAAGCACAACGGGTTCAACTTCAGTCAGAGTTTCTGGCTGAATTTCTGGTTGAACCTCTGCATGGATTTCTGGTTTAGCGTCTTCTGGCTGTGCAGTTTCTTCCGCCGCTTGCGGTTGTTCAGCCTCAGTGACCTGTTCAACAACTTCTTCTGCAACCGGTTGTTCGTCAACTACTTTTTGTTCTGATTCTGGTTCAGAAGCCTGCTCTTTCTGGCCAAAGCCTAGCCATGAAAAAAAGCCACGTTTTTTCTCTTTCGCCATTTGCGAACACACTCCTCGCTGTTAATTCATGGCACAGGCCCGATTGAGCATGCCACGGGCACAGAAAATATTAATACGTTAGTCTATCACTTTCCCCGACTTACACACACCGTTACACTAGACGGCAAGAAATTGCATCGCAGTGAGTCTCATGAAAAAACCGCAATCTACTGGCACCGGCCAGATCCGTATTATTGGTGGCCAATGGCGTGGCCGTAAACTGCCCGTCCCAGACAGCCCAGGCCTGCGTCCGACTACAGACAGGGTGCGGGAAACTCTGTTTAACTGGCTGGCTCCGTCGATGGTTGACGCCACCGTGCTGGATTGCTTTGCTGGAAGCGGTGCGCTGGGGCTTGAAGCCTTGTCACGCTACGCCACCCGCGCCACGTTGCTGGAAATGGACCGCAATGTTTCGCAACAGCTGCAAAAAAACCTCGTTACACTCAAAGCCGCCAATGGAAAAGTGGTGAACACCAATACGCTCAATTTCCTGGCACAGTCTGGCGAACCCCACACTATCGTGTTTGTTGATCCGCCCTTCCGCAAAGGGTTGCTGGACGAGACGCTCGCGCTGTTAGAAAGCAATGGCTGGCTGGCAGATGAAGCACTGATTTACGTTGAAAGCGAAGTTGAAAACGGTATGCCCGCGGTGCCAGCAAGCTGGTCGCTGCATCGTGAAAAAGTCGCAGGCCAGGTCGCTTACCGTTTATTTAGTCGTGAAATTAAAGGAACGATAACATGTTGATTAATATAGGCCGCTTGCTGATGCTGGGCGTCTGGGGATTTTTGGTATTTAATATTTTCCATCCCTTCCCGCGGCCACTGAATATCTTTGTTAACGTCGCGCTGATCTTCACCGTGTTGATGCACGGTATGCAACTGGCATTGCTGAAATCAACCCAACCGAAAGATAGCCCGCCGCTGAGCCGTGCAGAACAAATTAAGATTTTCATCTTTGGGGTATTTGAACTGCTGATTTGGCAGAAAAAACTCCGCAAGGGTAAGTAGCAGTTCTAATGGGCGTTATTGTTGCAGCCGGTTTGGACACGGACAGCACGAAGGAACCGGAGCGTACAACTCGCCTACTCTGACTCGGGGACGAAACCTTCAAAACGCGTCCCTTTATACTGCAACATCCCTTTGTCGCCCACGCTCATCGAGTGATATTGTTCTGCCGTCACCCGCATTTTCAATTCTAAGCCACCGCTTTGCGGGCGAAACCAAATCTCATAGCGCATCGTATCTTCAACCGGCGTCACCTGGCGTTGTCTGGAGCGTCTTTCATTGGTGGGTATTTCACGTTTTGTCGCAACCAACACGCTTCGTTGCATCACTGGAGCTGCATCATTTTCCGCATTCTGGCGGCGTTGCTGCACAAAGCGAAAAGACGCTGCAACGACGATGACCGCCACCACAGCAATGAAGAAAAGTGGCATTTTACTCATAGATTTATCTCGAATTGTCAGGCACTTTTAAGAATACCCTGCACGCCATGACATTGTCATCAACCGACATTGGCCACTAGACTGACAGGTAACACCGTGCTTTTTGTACGATACATTAAATTTAATGCCCTTTAGCATTCGAGTTGCAGCCAGGCGGCAAGTGAGCCAATCCCCAGGAGCTTACTTAAGTAAGTGACTGGGGTTGGTGAGTGAAGCCAACACCGCTGCAACTTGAAGGATGAAGGGCAGAAAAGGAACAATGCCATGCTTTGGTCTTTCATCGCCGTATTCTTTTCCGGATGGCTGTACGTTGATGCCTCCTATCGTGGGCCAACCTGGCAACGTTGGGTCTTTAAGCCCGTCACCCTGCTGCTTTTATTGCTGCTGGCCTGGCAAGCGCCGATGTTTAACGCGACAGGATATTTAATTGTTGCCGGCCTGTTGGCAACGCTACTTGGCGACGCGCTAACGTTGCTGCCCACTCAACGCTTGCTGTACGCAATTGGGGCATTTTTCCTCTCGCACTTGCTCTATACCCTCTATTTTGCCAGCCAGATGACCTTTGGTTTGTTCTGGCCTTTGCCGCTGATTTTGTTAGTGGTTGGGGCATTATTGGTGGCGGTGATTTGGACGCGCCTTGAAACGTTCCGCTGGCCGATTCTGACGTTTATCGGTATGACGCTGGTGATGGTGTGGCTCGCGGGTGAATTGTATTTCTACCGGCCAACGAGCCCAAGTTTCTCGGCCTTTATCGGCGCGACTCTGCTGCTTTTAGGTAACATTGTTTGGTTAGGCAGCCATTACCGTCGCCGTTTTACGGGTGACAACGCCATCGCCGCTGCTTGCTATTTTGCTGGGCACTTTATGATTGTCCGCGCGTTGTATATTTGAATTCCCTCTTGACTCTGGAGTCAACTCCAGAGAGTAACATGGGTAATGAGAACATTATCATTACCCAGGAGGGCCCATGCTCAACTCCCCAAAACCACCGCAATTTGCTAAGGCAAAGTTAAGCCCGTTGCCCGCGCAAACGTCCTCCTGTTGTAACAACGATACCTGCACCGTAACGCCGGAAACAGAAGCCGTTCCTGATACCGGCGAGCGTTATAGCTGGCTGGTTGATGGTATGGATTGCGCAGCCTGCGCCCGCAAGGTTGAGAATGCGGTGAAACAGATCGCGAGTGTTCAACGCGTTCAGGTGCTGTTCTCCACTCAAAAATTGCTGGTGACCGCTGAAAGCGACATCCGTGCGCAAGTTGAGAAAGCCGTTAAAGCCGCAGGATACAACCTGAGAAACAGCACAGCACCTGCCCCACAAACCTCTCCCCTGCGCGAGAACTTACCGCTCATTTTGCTGATAGCGATGATGGCGTTGAGCTGGGGTCTTGAACAATTTCACCCTCCGTTTGGCCAGTTCGCGTTTATCGCCACCACGCTGGTTGGTTTGTGGCCGATAGCCCGACAGGCAGTGCGCCTGATGCGTAGCGGCAACTGGTTTGCCATTGAAACGTTGATGAGCGTCGCCGCCATAGGTGCGCTGTTTATCGGCGCAACAGCCGAAGCCGCGATGGTGCTGCTGTTGTTCATCATTGGCGAACGCCTGGAGTCTTACGCAGCCAGCCGCGCGCGCCGTGGCGTCAGTGCGCTCATGGCGCTGAAACCCGAAGTGGCCACCCGTATTCGCCATGGCGAGCGCGAAACCATTGCCCTGGAGGAATTACGTCCTGGTGATGTCATTGAAGTGGCGGCGGGCGGGCGTTTACCCGCAGATGGCCGGCTGTTAACGCCATTTGCCAGCTTCGATGAAAGCGCGCTAACCGGAGAATCCATCCCCGTCGAGCGCCAACAGGACGAGAAAGTGCCTGCGGGTAGCACCAGTGTCGACAGGCTCGTGCAGCTCGAAGTGATTTCAGAACCGGGCGACAGCGCAATCGACCGCATCCTGCGTTTAATTGAAGAAGCGGATGAACGTCGTGCGCCGATAGAGCGCTTTATCGACCGTTTCAGCCGGATATACACGCCGATTATTATGGCGATTGCGCTACTTGCCGCCGTCGTCCCGCCTGTGTTTTTCGGGCAAAGCTGGGATGAGTGGATTTACAAAGGGCTGGCGTTGTTACTGATTGGTTGCCCGTGTGCGTTGGTGATTTCCACCCCTGCGGCGATTACCTCCGGACTTGCCGCCGCCGCACGACGCGGTGCGTTAATCAAAGGGGGTGCAGCACTCGAACGCCTCGGTAAAATTCAGCATATCGCTTTCGATAAAACCGGCACGCTGACGGCAGGTAAACCGCAGGTCACAGCCATTGAAATGCAGGGTGATCTCAGCGAAAACGCCTTGCTGGCTCTGGCGGCGGCCGCAGAACTGGGTTCGTCGCATCCGTTAGCGCAAGCCATTGTGCGTGAAGCACAAAGCCGCGAGCTGACATTGCCCGCGACCAGCGCCAACCGTGCGCTGGCAGGAATTGGCATGGAAGCCTCCATTAACGGCGAAACACTGCTACTGAGCGCACCGGCTAAACTCGCAGTAAACGTTCTCGACGCCACCTGGCAGCAGCGAATTACCCAACTTGAAGCCCAAGGCCAAACGGTGATTGCCGTGGTACAGCACAATCGCTTACTCGGCGTGATTGCACTACGCGATACCCTGCGCCCTGATGCCAAACAGGCCATCGCTGACTTGCAAAAAATCGGCGTTCAGAGCGTGATGTTAACGGGCGATAACCCGCGCGCGGCGGCGGCCATTGCCGAGGAATTAGGTATGGATTATCGCGCCAGCCTGCTGCCTGCCGATAAAGTCAGCGTGGTGAATGAACTCAACGCCCGTTCATGTCTTGCGATGGTGGGTGATGGCATCAACGATGCGCCAGCGATGAAAGCGGCAACCATCGGTATCGCCATGGGCAGCGGCACAGATGTCGCGCTCGAAACCGCAGATGCAGCCCTTACGCACAACCGCCTGACCGAATTGGCCGGAATGATTAATCTGGCGCGAGCGACACATAACAATATTCGCCAGAATATTACGATTGCATTGGGATTGAAGGGGGTTTTCCTGGTAACTACATTGCTGGGGGTAACCGGTTTGTGGCTTGCGGTGTTGGCTGATTCGGGCGCCACAGCACTGGTGACGGCGAATGCTTTGCGTTTACTGAGAAAACGTTAAATGCTAATTCAGGAGCCCCTCGCCAAAAGCAAGGAGCTCCTGCCTGATTAGTTCATTCCCAATATATGCGGTAACCACAACGAAACTGCCGGGATGTAAGTCACCATCCCCAGCACCGCCACCAACACGACGTAGAACGGTAGCATTGCGCGCACCACCACTTCGATTTTCTGTTTACTCACCGCACTGGCAACAAACAGCACCGAACCCACTGGCGGGGTAATCAAACCAATGCCAAGGTTCACCATCATAATCATGCCGAAATGCACAGGATCGATACCCAGCGAGTTGGTCACCGGCAGTAATACAGGTGTCAGGATCAGGATAATCGGTGCCATATCCATCAAGGTGCCAATCAGCAGCAACATGATGTTGATGTACATCAGGATGACGTATTTGTTGTCAGACAGCGAGGTGAAGAACTCGGTGATGCGTGAAGGCAACTGCATGAAAGTCATGACTGCGCCAAACGCTGCCGCGAAACCAATCAAAATCATCACGATAGAGACAGTTTTTACCGTGCGGAACATGAGCTTTGGCAACTCGTTCCACTTGTAGTCACGGTAGATAAACATGGTCACGAAGAACGCCCACACGCAGGCCACTGCCGCCGATTCTGTGGCAGTAAATACCCCGGTCAAGATCCCACCGAGAATAATGACCACCGTCATCAACCCCCACAACGCGTCGAAGAAAATCTTCACCGCTTGTTTGAAGGGGATGCGTTCGCCTTTCGGGTAACCGCGTTTATGGGCAAAGAACAGGCACATCACCATCAAGGAGAAACCTAGCAAAAGCCCAGGCATTATACCGGCAATAAAGAGGGTTGCGATGGAAACGGTCCCTCCTGCTGCCAGTGAATAAATCACCGAGTTGTGACTTGGCGGGATCAAAATCGCCTGCACCGATCCACTCGCCGTTACCGCCGCTGCATACTCGCGCGGATAACCCTTTTTCTCCATTTCCGGGATCATCACGCTGCCGATGGATGCCGTATCCGCCACTGATGAACCTGAAATCGCCCCGAAGAATGTAGAGGCGACGATATTCACCAGCGACAAACCGCCACGAATAAATCCAACGAAGATGTAGGCAAAGTTAACCAGGCGACGGGCAATACCCCCTTCGGCCATGATTGCCCCCGCAAGGATAAAGAACGGAATCGCCAACAGGGTAAATTTGTTCACCCCACTGGTGATTTGAATCATGATCGCTTCCAGCGGTAAATCTATCCACAACGCGCCCACAATGGCACTTAGCCCAACGGCAAAGGCCACAGGCATTCCCACTGCAAGCAACACCGCGAGTGTCGCTAATAAAATAAATGCGTCCATGTTATCCCCTGGTCTTAACCGTGATTACCCAGCATCACGATTGGGCGGTTCTCTTGAGTGCCATATAGCAAGCGCTCGACAACAAACAGAATCAGCAAAATCGCCCCTACGGGTAGCGGGAGGTAGGTTTGGCCGGAAGTGAGTAGCGGGAATTCGGCAACAGGTTGTTCCCATAAATCAGCGCACAGGTAGAAGCTGTAATAGAACATCACCAGCGAAATGATCAGCATCAGCACATCGACAATACGTGCACACACCGTCTGCCACGCGAGTGGCAAACGGTCTGTCATCATATTCACAGCAATGTGTGAACCGGCGCGGTAACTGACCGCCGCGCCGAGGAACGTGAAGGTCACCATGCAGATTATTGCCACTGGCTCAGGCCAGGACTCCCCACGGTTCAGAACGTAGCGGGAGAAAATCCCTATTGGAATAATGATGGTCATCACCAACAGAGACAGCCCCGAAACGAACATCGCCAGCAAATAAATTTTATCCATCAAATCTGAATAGCGTTGGGACATATGCCCTCCACACAAGCGTTAGCGACAAAATTACTTAACTTCAGCAATGGCTTTCATCAATTCCTGATGCTTTTCGCCATACTCTTTACGAACAGGCTCTGTGGCTTTCACAAAATAAGCTTTGTCGATTTCATGGAACTGAACGCCACCGGCTTTCATTTTTTCCAGTGCTTGTTTGTTGTAGGCATTCCACAGTTCACGCTGTTCCATTTGCGCAGCACGCGCCAGGGTGAGGATTTTTTGCTGTTGCTCAGGGGTTAATTTGTCCCACTTCACTTTGGAATAGAGCAGCATTTCAGGGGTGGTAAAGTGGCCACTCAGCGTATAGTGTTTGGCGACTGGCATATAGTTGTGGGCAATAAACGTTGGCGGGTTGTTTTCCGCGCCGTCGATAACCCCGGTTTGCATCCCGCTATACACTTCGCTCACGCCCATAGCCACTGAGTTTGCACCCATGCTTTTAAGGGTTGCCAGTGCGACTGGGCTGCCCTGAACGCGGATTTTCATCCCTTTCAGATCTTCCGGTTTCACGATTGGATTTTTAGTAATCAGGTTACGCGTGCCAGAGTCCATCCAGCCGAGGAACACCAGGCGGGATTTCGGGTTATTGGTCAGCTTGTCACCGATTTGTTTACCCAGATCGCCATCGATCACTTTGTGCATATGATCTTCATCGCGGAACACATACGGCAGGGTAAAGACTTCAACATCAGGTAGGATCGCAGCCACCGGCGCCATCGATACACGAATGATGTCGATTGCCCCCATCTGCGCTTGTTCAATCATCTGTTTTTCATCGCCCAGCACACCACTTGGGAAAACTTTGATCTCTAATTCACCGTTGGTTTCTTTCTTAAGTGTTTCACCCATGTGCTGCACCGCAATCACGTTCGGATAACCTTCCGGATGAACGTCGGCAGCTTTAATCACTTGTGCGATAGCAGATTGTGCAAACAGAATTGACGCGGTAGACAGACATAGGCCAGCAAAAGCAGGCAGAAAGGTCTTTTTCATTGTTGTGTCGCTCCAGCAGAGGTAGAAATTTAAGATAAGAAGTAAAACAATGTTTTATTTTGTCTTCTTGAAATTAGACTACGTGGGAAAAAGCGCAGGTGAAGCACTTCACAAAAGCGACAAATAATGAAATTGGAGTTCAAAGAACGTGCAAAAAGGATTCAGAAGCCCAGAGCAGGGAGCAAAGGGCTGAAGCGGTTTTATTGCCCCTTACGCAGCAAATAGCGATAAGGCAATGATTCCACTTGTTTAGCAATAAGCTCGTGTTCCATGAATACACAAAACCCGGGGATGTCACGCGTGGTTGCGGGATCATCAGCAATAATGAGCAATGTTTCACCTGTCTGCATATTGCGTACGGTTTTACGTACCATCATGACAGGTTCCGGGCAGCGCAGGCCCAAAGCATCGAGAGTGTGGTCAGGATTGGCAAAAAGATCGGTCATGAGCGGTCTCAAAAGTAACAAACCGCGCTAGTTTACCCCCGGTAGATTATCGTGCAAGTGACGTGAACGATTGCGTTAAAATTAACCATTGCAATGCGGGAGTAACGCAGTATCATCCTTCCCGCTTTAAGAATCACCAGGTGAACAATTTCGTCTGGAAGTTTTATGGGTTCCCTCACCCCACTTACTAAAAAGGCTACAAAATGATGCAGTTCAATTCTATTCAGCGCACTAAAGCGCTGTTCTGGCTATCGCTATTCCATTTGCTGGTGATCACTTCCAGCAACTATCTGGTGCAATTACCGGTGTCGGTGTTGGGTTTCCACACCACCTGGGGTGCATTTAGTTTTCCTTTTATCTTCCTCGCGACTGACCTAACGGTACGCATTTTTGGCGCGCCTCTCGCACGACGCACTATTTTTGCCGTGATGCTTCCCGCGCTGGTGATTTCCTACGGTATCTCTGCGCTCTTTTATATGGGAACCTGGCAAGGGTTTGAAGCGTTGCTGCACTTCAACCTGTTTGTCGCCCGTATCGCGGTCGCCAGTTTTATGGCTTATGCGCTGGGGCAGATTCTGGATGTGCACGTGTTTAACCGCCTGCGACAGAGCCGCTACTGGTGGCTTGCGCCGACGGCATCGACACTATTGGGTAACATCAGTGACACACTCTCATTCTTCTTTATCGCATTCTGGCGCAGCCCAGATGCGTTTATGGCGCAGCATTGGGTTGAAATCGCTATTGTGGATTACTGCTTCAAAGTTTTAATCAGCATCGTATTCTTCCTGCCGATGTATGGCGTATTGCTGAATATGTTGCTGAAACGGCTCGCAGACAAATCTGAAAATTCGGCGTTGCAGCCGGGTTGACGGTGGTTGAATTATCTTGTGATAAGATGCTGATATCAGCCGCAAAGGCTTGCTAACGTAAAGGAAGAAGTCATGGGTAACCTGGTAAAATATGTCGGTATCGGCCTGCTGGTATTAGGCCTTGCTGCTTGCGATAACAGCGACAGCAAGACAGCGAAGACGAGTGAAGCGGCAGAAAGCAGCGCAGCTGGCCAGTCGGTGAGTTTGCTGGATGGGAAAATCAGCTTTGCACTCCCTGCCCAGATGACCGACCAGAGCGGTAAACTGGGCACTCAGGCAAATAACATGCACGTCTATTCTGACGCATCCGGTCAGAAAGCAGTGATCGTCATTGTGGGTGAAAACACGCCTGACGACCTGGCGGCATTGGCTAAACGTCTTGAAGATCAACAACGTGCTCGTGACCCGCAGTTACAAGTGGTGACCAATAAATCCATCGAGATTAAAGGCCACACACTGCAACAGTTAGACAGCATTATCTCGGCAAAAGGCCAGACGGCTTACTCGTCAGTTATCTTGGGTAAAGTTGATAACAAACTGTTAACTATGCAGATAACGCTGCCGGCGGATAATCAGCAACTGGCGCAAACCGCCGCTGAAAACATCATAAATACCATCACCATCAAATAATTATTGTTTAGATGATGACACGGCCTCCGGTTGCGCAATCGGGGGCCGTTTTTTTAACTGCCACGCCATCAGCAATGCGATACACACCAGTGCTGCTGCAACCAGGTAAATCACCGACACACCCGCGTAAGCCATCATGATCCCTGCCAGCGGCCCGGTAATCCCCAGCGATAAGTCCATAAACACGGTGTAAGTCGCCAGCGCGCTACCCTGATTTTGCTGTGGCACCATTTTGACCGCCACCACGCCGAGTGCTGGGAACACCAGCGAGAACCCAGCCCCCGTCAAAAATGTACCGGCTTTTGCCATCCACGGCTCTACGGCAAAACCGACCAACAACAATCCGACTATCTCGACCGAGAAGCAAATCATCGCCACATTCAAACCACCAAGCCGGTTAATCCCATTCGGGAAAAGTAAGCGAGTCCCCACAAATGCACAACTAAACAGCGTTAAAGCGAAGGCTGCACCGTCCCAACCTTTGGCGTCATAAAACAGGGTGATAAACGTGGCGATAACGCCAAAGCCCGCTGATGCTAACGCGAGCGCCATGCCATAAGGCCAAACGCGCCCAAGTACGGCACGAAACGGTAGTGGCTTGCCTTTACTGGCTTTTACCCCTGGACGAGGAAGTGCTAACAGCCCCGCGATAAGCGCCACCGCCATAATAATTCCCGCCAGCAACTCAAGGCCACCAAGGTGATAGAACAATACCCCCAGCGGAGCACCCATCGCCATCGCGCCATAGGTCACAATGCCATTCCAGGAGATAACGCGCCCGATGTGTAATGAACCGACCACGCCGACGCCCCAAAGCGTTGACCCGGTGCCCGCAAAACTTTGTCCAATCCCCAAAATCACGCGGCCCAAACAGAGCAAAATCAGGCTAACGAGTGGCCATGCGCTGCCAAACGCCGCCAGCATGTAGCTCGCACCACTGAGGAAACAGCCGCACAAACCGAAGATAACGATTTTTTTCGGGCCAAGAATATCGGCATATTTCCCGGCATAGGGGCGGCTCAGTAAGGTCGCGAAATACTGCAGACTGATAACCAATCCTGCCCAAAACGCGCTATATCCCATCACGTCATGAACGTAACCCGGTAGCACCGCGAGCGGTAAACCTATCGTCATGTAGCTTGCGAAATTGAACATCACTACAGAGACAATCTGTAGATTAAGACGGAAACTGCTTACTGCGGGGGCGGGGGTGAGATCAGGCATGGTCATTCACTTTTAAAACTGCGTTCCCCAGTATAACCACTTCAGCTTTCACATTTCAGCTACTGACTTTCAGACTCACCCTGCACGTGAGAAATAAACGAGACGCTACACTTAGAGCATCCCACGTACACAGGATCTTTTCATGCCCTCTCCAGAAACCGATAAAGCCGGGCTACACATTCTGCTAAAACTTGCCGCACTGGTGGTTATTCTCGCCGGGATTCATGCGGCGGCAGATATCATCGTCCAGCTGTTATTGGCACTTTTCTTTGCCATTGTACTTAACCCGTTGGTCACCTGGTTTCTTCGTCGAGGAGTGAGCCGCCCGCTGGCAATTTCGATTGTCGTGTTTGTGATGCTGATTGTGCTGACAATATTGATAGGTGTGCTGGCGGCGTCGCTGAACGAATTCATCGAGATGCTGCCCAAATACAACAAGATGCTGACGCAAAAGGTACACGAGATCGAAAAGATGCTCCCGTTTATGCATCTCAGATTATCCCCCGAACGCATGTTGCAGCGTATGGACTCCGAGAAAGTGATGTCTTTTGCCACGGCGATGATGACCACTCTTTCGGGCGCGATGGCCAGCATTCTGCTGCTGGTGATGACCGTGGTGTTTATGCTATTTGAAGTGCGTCATGTTCCCTACAAACTGCGCTATGCCCTTTCCAATCCGAAACCTCATATCGCCAGCCTGCACCGCGCGCTTAAAGGTGTGACGCATTACCTGGCGCTCAAAACGCTGATCAGTTTATGGACTGGATTAATCATCTGGCTTGGGCTGGAGTTGATGGGTGTGCAGTTTGCGCTGATGTGGGGGGTGTTGGGCTTCTTATTGAATTACATCCCTAATATTGGCTCCGCCATTTCTGCCATTCCGCCCATGATTCAGGCCTTTTTGTTTAACGGAACGTACGAAATGGTTCTGGTGGGTGCACTGTTCCTCGCGGTGCATATGGTTCTGGGGAATATCATCGAACCGCGCATGATGGGCCGCGGCCTCGGGATGTCGACCTTCGTGGTGTTCCTGTCATTGCTGTTCTGGGGCTGGCTGCTCGGCCCAATTGGGATGTTACTTTCCGTCCCACTCACCAGCGTGTGTAAAATTTTGATGGAAACCTCTCACGGCGGCGGCAAACTGGCGGTTTTACTTGGCCCAGGGCGGCCAAAGACACGGTTGCCGGGATAGGCGAAAAATTATCCGGGTGGTAAGTTAAGGCACATTCAGGGGATGCGAAAAAGGAGTGACACGCCCATGCCAATCATACTTGCCACAATTAAACAGCCAGAGATTTACCTCAACGTTCCGAGCGTTGTACTCAACGAACAGACTATTGGGCAGCGCCGCAGCAAAATCTTGCAGGGAATGGCGCAGCACAATTTGGATTCATTAATCGTTTATGCCGACAAAGAGCATGGCGGGAATTTTGAGTATCTGACCGGTTTCATCCCACGCTTTGAAGAAGGTTTGTTGGTGTTACACAAAAGCGGCGAAGCGGTGCTGGTGCTCGGCAATGAAAACCTTAAACTCGCCCAGCACTCTCGAGTGGCCGCCAGGGTGGTCCATGCACCGTGGTTTTCTCTGCCCAACCAGCCGATGGACACCACACTTTCACTGAGCGAAGTGTTGCAACAGGCAGGGCTAAAGGGGCAACAACGCGTCGGTATTGCGGGCTGGAAGCTTTTCACTGGCAGCAACCAAAACAACACCTCACTGTTTGATATCCCCACTTTTATTTTCCAGGCACTTCAAACCGCCCTCACTTCCACATGTGAGCTGCTGAATGCCACAGGTCTGTTTATTTCGCCACGCGATGGTGCTCGTATCACCAATAATGCTAACGAGATTGCCCATTATGAATACGGCGCAAATCTCGCATCAAGCGCCGCGCTTACTGCCCTGAATGCGGTTGAGCTGGGCAAAACCGAAAAATCGATTGCCGCATTGCTGGCCGCTGAAGGGCAAGCCAATAATGTTGTGACCATCGCCGCCACAGGTGATCGCTTTAAAAATGCGAACCTGTATCCATCGGACAAACAGATTCAGCGAGGCGATAAATTCTCGCTAACCGTCAGCTACAAGGGCGGCTTAACCAGCCGCGCGGCGTATGTCGTGAACGATGCCAGCGAACTTCATCATGAAGCCAGTGATTATCTCGATGTCGTCGCTATTCCTTATTATCGCGCGGTCGTGAACTGGCTTGAGCATCTGCACGTTGGCGTGAAAGGCCACGAAGTTTATCAACTGATTGAGTGCGTATTACCCAAGGCTGAATACCACTGGCACCTGAACCCCGGCCATTTGGTCGCTGATGAAGAATGGTTGTGCTCACCGATTTATCCGGCGTCAGATATTGCGTTATCCAGCGGAATGTTGCTGCAAATCGATATTATCCCATCGCGAAAAGGCTACGCGGGAGCCAGCATCGAAGACACCGTTGCGCTTGCCGATGAGACTTTGCGTCTGCAATTAGCCACGCTGTATCCGGAGCTGTGGCTGCGTATTTGCGCACGCCGGAATTACCTCCGTGAGGTGCTGAACATTCAATTGCATGAAGATGTGCTGCCACTCTCCAACACCGTTGGATATTTACGCCCCTATTTGTTGAACAAGAATTTAGCTCTCATTTGCCAATAGCTGTTTCCAGTAGATGCCGATGGAGAAATAGTTGTATCTTCATGATTAATTGCTCAATTAAGCCAATTTGATTGCGTTTTAATTTAATAAAAAAAACCAGCAACACACGTTGCTGGTTTCTCTGGTCGAATAATACCCATCTTTGGTTAGAAGCTGTATTTCACCCCAATCATAGCGGATGTATCGCTGTAGCCTTTATCCCCAACCTGTACGCCCACATTGCCCCACACATTGAGTCGTGAGTTAAGCTGCCCTTCAACACCCGTTTTAATTTCCCCGATGTTTTTGGCTCCGTTCTGGCTCATGCTGACGCCATCCATGCGCGTCCCGAAGTTTTCGGTATTGTGTATCCAATTCACTTCGACAAACGGCTGGAAGGTGCGATTTTTGCCGTCATCTATTTTGTTGTGCCCTTTCAGGTATGTGCGAACACCCAGACGAGTTTGAACGTTGCCGTCACCTTCACCACCCACGTTTGTGCCATTACTTTCACGGTGGTCGTCTGCTTTAACACCCATCCAGATAGCCTGCGCCTGAGGTTGGATAAACCATTCATTTAGTGACCCTTGGCTACCGGGAAACTCACCTAATTTATGTGTGTAGCCCAGTTCAAGCGAAGCCGTTATCCCGCTTGATTTGTAGGACTCAGGTTGAATATCTTCGCCCTTCACATCATTGTTAAACCAGCCGTACTGGGCCCAGCTATCCACATAAACGCCCTGTCGTGTCTCATCATTTTCATACCAGGTGGCATACATCCCGACGCTGTACCCATCAACAGAACCTTCAGCACGGTATCCGGTCACGTTGGAATGGCTATTACTGTCGTTAAAACCGTAACCCGCCATCACCCCAAGGTGCAGGCGTTGCAAGCCATCCGAGCTCCACTGGGCTATATCCCCGCCCAGCTGTGTGACGTAACGGTTGCTTTGGGTTTCAGTTTGCCCGCTGCTGTCTTTCCAGCGGTTTTGGCCGCCGACCTGACGCAACCACATACTGGTGACTTTCTGCTCACCGGTAAGCACATCGGTGTACTGGGTTTCCCCCAGACGGTCGTGCAAACGGGTGACAAACATCGTGTTAGCCGCCGCCAGATTCGCGGTATAGCTAGCACCTTCAGGACGAAGCGTTGGATTGCCGTTATCCCCCGGCCCTGGCGATGGTGTCGGGGTCGGCGTTGGAGTCGGCGTTGGTGTGCCAGGTTGAACCGCTGTATCCAGGCTTGTGAGGAACCAGTCGGCGCCTTTTTTCACCAGATTGTAATCATAAGCCCCGGCAACAATACGCCCTGACTTGGTGAATGTGCCGTCAGATTGACCGTTAACGTCCACAACCTGGATACCTTCTACCGTCCTGGCTCCCTGGCCGCCCACATTGTTGACCTTCATGAAGGTGTTCCCGCTGGTATCACCATTAACCAGCAGTTTATCCGTTACCGAAGTGTCATCCCCCAGCACCGTGTTCAGCTCGAGAGTACCGCCCTGGCCATTCCAGTTATTCACCGTCAGCGTACGGCCGGCTGTCATTGGCGAGGTACCCGGAGGCACATAACGCAGCGTACCTGCGAGGTTGACATCATCGACCACAGAATCCGCCGTCATGTTCCAGGTACTGGCGGGGTCAATGTTCACATCCGTTGGGTCAATCCAGCCGGTCAGCGTTGCCCCGTTACGCAAAGACAACACTGTGTTGTCTTGGCCGATGACGTTACTGACCAGTTGGGCACCGCCCTGCGAACCATCCAGCGTCAGTTCACCCTCATCAATCAGGGTATGACCTGTCCAGTCAGTCTTGCCCGTTAATATCGCCTCACCTTCACCGCGCTTCACCAACTCGCCTGTTCCCTGAATGGTGTTGTCCATGGTTCCGGTGGCACCATCCAGCACCAGCTTACCCATAGTGGTAATTTCACTGCTGCCTAAGCCATCGACAAAGTTGATATTAACGCTCGCACCTGCGGCGATATGGGTTGCCGCACTGAACCAGATATTCGCGCCCTGCACATCCAGCGTTCCGCCGTTGACGTTCAACTGACCTGCACCGGTCAGTGTGCCTACCGAGGTGCCGCCATGACTGAGATTCAGGGTGCCGTTGTTAATGTTCAGCGTCGAACCGGCTCCACCGTTCAGTGCGCCAATGGTTTGCGTTTTGCCATTGAGATCAAAGGCCGTCGCATCCGCGAGGTTTAGCTGGCGGGTCAGGCCGAGTGCGTTATCGCGGCCGGCCTGCAATGTCCCCGTGGTCACGCTGGTTTCACCGGTATAGTCGTTGGTGGCGTTAGTCAAAGAGACAACATCGCTACGCGCATCAATGGCCAGATTACCGGTGCCGGTTATTTTGGCGGACATATCCGCTGAAGCACCGCTCGCGCCAGTATCCTGGGCAAGCGTCAGCGTCTCGCCTGCCTGCAGATCCAGTTGTTTCAGGCCGTAGTTCACATACAAACCATCGTTCTGTGTGCCGGAAGTCAGTCGGTAGTCGTAAGTCCCCTTCGCCACAGTACTACCCTTCTGGCTGATGTCGACCAGGCGAGCCGCCGTGATGGCCTGGCCATTCTGATCCACCAGTTGGAGTGCACTACCATTGCCGGTGACAGCACCAGAGCTCACTAACTGTACGCCCGCATTTCCCTCATCTTCCATCAACAAGTTGGTGGTATTCGCGGTGTCCGGTGGGCTCGGAGTGAACGGCGCCGGCACATTCAGGCGCACAGTACCGGCATGATTAATGTCCAGCGTACCCGCGGTGATAAAGCTGGTTGCCGTTATCTGATCCGGTGCCTGGGCGTTGAACTGCATGGTGCCGTTATTAATCGACAACCCGCCGATCTGCTGATTGCCATCACCGACGGTAGTCACGTTGCTGTTGCCCACTTCCAGTGTCGCATTAGCCAGTGCCGTGGTGTTGTTACCCGCCAGAGCAAAGGTGTTGTCAGTCAGATTCACCGTGCCGCCAAAGTTAGCGCCCACTCCGCTACCAAAGTTGAAGGCCTGCCCACTACTGGAGGCATTCAGCGTGCCAGCGCCGGTCAACACGTTGTCAAAGTTGAACGCACCGCTAGTGTGAGCATTGACGATACCGCCTGCGGCAATATCTACCGCACCTGCCCCCAGATGGGTGGTACTGCTGCTCGCCGAATGAGCGACCGCCAGCGTGCCACTTTCCGTCACATTCCAGTTGCCGGTGTAAGCGGAATTATCCGCCGTGATGGTAGCTTGTGCGCCACTCACGGTGGCGGTTCCGGCACCTGTCAGTTGGTTATCAAAGACGCTGGCAGAAGTCAGTGCCAACTCAAGACCCGCGGCTGGGTCGATATTGACCACACCAGAGCCTGCACCATCGACATTCGTCAGTTTCAGGTCTCCGCCCAAAATAGTGGTAGGGCCGGTATAGTTGTTGGCCTGTTCAATGGTCAGCGTGCCTGTGCCATTCTTGTTCACAGCACCAGCACCATTGAGCGCATTGACCAGCGTCCAGTCGGTGGCGGTATCAACATTAAAGGTCCCGGCATTGTTGATTGCCGCTGTTCCGAGGTTTTCCGCCTGAGTCGCCGTCAGACGGGTGTCTGCTGCTGTGTTCCAGCTCCCCGACAACGCGTTAGTCCCTGCCAGCGTCACATTCGCGGCGTTAGTCAGTTGCACCGCACCCGCGCCGTTGATGACGTTGTCCAGCGTACCGCTGGCACCGTTCACCACAAGCGTACCGGCTGCGGTAATCTCACCGCGGCCCAGACTGTCGACATTATTAATATTAACGGTCGCCCCACTGGCAATCACCGTCGCAGCCGTCAGGTCGTTATTCGCGCCCTGCACAAACAGCGTCCCGCCGTTAACGTTCAGCTGACCTGAACCGGTCAGTGCGCCTGCCGAGGTGCCGCCATTGCTGAGATTGAGCGTGCCGCTCTTGATGTTCAGCGTGGTATTTAACGCACTGTTTAGCACGCCAATGGTCTGCGTTTTGCCATTGAGATCAAAGGCTGTCGCATCCGCGAGGTTTAGCTGGCGGGTCTGGCCGAGTGCGTTATCGCTGCCAGCCTGCAATGTCCCCGAATTAACACGGGTTTCGCCGGTGTAGTTGTTGGTGACGTTAGACAACGACACAAGTCCGCTGCCGGCGTTAATCGCCAGGTTACCGCTACCGATTATTTTGGCAGACATATCCGCTGAAGCACCGCTCGCGCCAGT
Organism: Buttiauxella sp.; assembly: GCF_035271705.1. GTDB lineage: Bacteria > Pseudomonadota > Gammaproteobacteria > Enterobacterales > Enterobacteriaceae > Buttiauxella. The sequence continues at coordinate 4,095 of NZ_DATERI010000182.1, read as the reverse complement.
ATCCTCAGCAAGCGTTAGTGTCTCACCTGCCTGCAGATCCAATTGTTTCAGGCCGTAGTTCACATACAGGCCATCGTTGAGTGAACTGGATGTCAGGCGGTAGTCGTACGTCGCCTGCGCCACAGTATTGCCATTCTGGCTGATGTCGAGCTGGCGCTCCGCCGTGATGACTCGTCGGTTCTGGTCGGTCAATACTATTGCGCCACCGCTACCGGTTACCGAGCTGGCACCGACCAGTTTTACGCCGACGTTTGCCTCATCCTGCATCAGCAGGTTGGTGGTGTTGGGTGTATCCGGTGGGCTTGGAGTAAACGGTTGCGGCAGATTCAGGCGCACAGTACCGGTATGGTTGATTTCCAGCCTACCCACCGTAATCAGGCTATCCGCAATAATCTGCTCCGGTACGGTGGCATTGAATTGCATGGAGCCGTTATTAAGCGTGAGTCCGCCAATTTGTTGGTTACCATTACCCACGGTGGTTACGTTGCCGCTGCTCACTTCCAGTGTCGCATGAGTCAGTGCCGTGGTGTTGTTACCAGAAAGAGCAAAGGTGTTGTTCGTCAGATTGACCGTGCCGACAAAATCGGTCCCCACGCCGTTGCCGAAGTTAAATGCCTGCCCACTGCTGTCTGCATTCAGCGTGCCGCTTCCCGTAAGCGCGTTGTCAAAGCTGAACGCACCGCTAGTTTGGGCATTGACGATACCGCCCACGGCGATGTCCACGCTGCCACTTCCCAGATGAGTGGTACTGTTGCTCGCCGAATTAGCGACCGCCAGCGTGCCACTCTCCGTCACATTCCAGTTGCCGGTGTAAGCGGAATTGTCCGCCGTGATGGTAGCTTGTGCGCCACTCACGGTGGTGGTTCCGGCACCTGTCAGTTGGTTATCAAAGATGCTGGCAGAAGTCAGTGCCAGTTCAAGACCTATGGTGGTGCTGCCCGCAGTCGTGTCGACATTGACCACACCAGAGCCTGCACCATCGGCATTTGTCAGTTGCAGGACTCCGTCCGAAATGGTGGTAGGCCCGCTGTAGCTGTTGGCGCGTGCGATGGTCAGCGTGCCCGTGCCGTTCTTGGTCACTGTACCCGCGCCATTGATTGCGTTGTCCAGCGTCCAGTCTGTGGCGGTATCGACATTAAAGGTCCCGGCATTGTTGATTGCCGCCGTTCCTAGGTTCACCGCCTGAGTCGCCGTCAAACGGGTGTCTGCTGCTGTGTTCCAGCTGCCCGACAACGCGTTAGTCCCCGCCAGCGTCACATCAGCCAGGTTAGTCAGTTGCACCGCACCCGCGCCATTGATGACGTTGTCCAGCGTACCAACGGCACTGTTCACCACCAGCGTACCGGCTGCCGTAATCACACCGCGGCCCAGACTGTCGACATTATTAATATTAACGGCCGCCCCACTGGCAATCGCCGTCGCAGCCGTCAGGTCGTTATTCGCGCCCTGCACAAACAGCGTTCCGCCATTAACGTTCAGCTGACCAGAACCGGTCAGTGCACCTGCCGAGGTGCCGCCATTGCTGAGATTGAGCGTGCCGCTCTTGATGTTCAGCGTCGAATTTAACGCGCTGTTCAGCACGCCAATGGTCTGGGTTTTGCCATTGAGATCAAACACCGCTGTATTCGTGAGGTTCAACTGGCGGGTCTGGCCGAGTGCATTATCACTGCCTGCCAGCAATGTCCCTGTGGTCACACTGGTTTGGCCGGTGTAGTCGTTGGTGGTGTTAGTCAGCGACACCGGGCCGTTCGCGCCGTTAATGGCGAGATTGCCGCTACCGGTTAAGTAAGCAGACATATCGGCAGAAACGCCGGTTGCACCGCTATTATTCGCCAGTGTCAGGGTCTGGGCCGCTTGCAAATCGAGTTGGCTCAAATGGTAGCTGGCGTATAAGCCATCTACGGTGCTGCTGCCTACGGCACGGGTTGCCAGGCCAAATGTATAAGTGCCGACTGCTACAGTAGCCCCACCCTGTACGATGTTTGAGGTGCCTGATGTCAGTGCATTGCCTGACAAGTCTTTCAATACCAGATTGTCCTCAGAACCATTCACCGAAGTGGCTGAAACCAACTGCTGGGTGGTCCCTTCATCCTGCACCAGTAAATTGCCGGAAGTGCCTGCGTTTTGCGGATCAAGTTCAACATCGCCCGATGTTAACGTCAGTGCGTGAGTTGCCACGACACCGGTCGGCAGATTGGAGAACACCAGCGTACCGCTATTGAATGTCAGGTTGCCGATAGTCTGGGTACCTGCGCCCACGGTCGTGAAGTTGCTTGAGCCTAGATTCAGCGTGGCGTCAGTCAACGCGGTGGTGTTATCACCCGCAAGATCAAAGATGTTGTTCGTCAGATTCACAGTACCGGCAAAGTCTGCGCCAACACCGCTGCCGAAGTTGAACGCCTGCCCGCCACTGGAGGCATTCAGCGTGCCGCCTCCCGTAAGCGCGTTGTTAAAGCTGAAGGCACTGTTAGTGAGCGCATTGACGGTACCACCTGTGGCGATGTCCACGGTCCCCGTCCCCAGATTGGTAGTACTGCTGTCTGAAGAGCTAGAGACATCCATCGTGCGACTACCCGTCACACGCCAGTTACCGGTGTAAGCGGCATTGCTCCCGGTTATCGTGGTTTGTTCACCGTTCACGGTGGTGGTTCCGGCACCCGCCAGTTGGTTATCAAAAGTGCCTGGAGTGGTCAGTGCTAGCTCAAGACCTGTGGTGCTGCTGCCCGCAGTCGTGTCGACATTGACCACACCAGAGCCTGCACCATCGGCATTTGTCAGTTGCAGGACTCCGCCCGAAATGGTGGTAGGCCCGCTGTAGCTGTTGGCGCGTGCGATGGTCAGTGTGCCCGTGCCGTTCTTGGTCACCGTACCCGCGCCGTTGATTGCATTGTCCAGCGTCCAGTCGGTGGCGGTATCGACATTAAAGGTCCCGGCATTGTTGATTGCCGCTGTTCCGAGGTTTTCCGCTTCCGTCGCCGTCAGACGGGTGTCTGCTGCTGTGTTCCAGCTCCCCGACAACGCGTTAGTCCCCGCCAGTGTCACATCAGCCAGGTTAGTCAGTTGCACTGCACCCGCGCCATTGATGACGTTGTCCAGCGTACCAACGGCACTGTTCACCACCAGCGTACCGGCTGCGGTAATGATACCGAGGCCCAGACTGTCGACATTATTAATATTAACGGCCGCCCCACTGGCAATCGCCGTCGCAGCCGTCAGGTCGTTATTCGCGCCCTGCACAAACAGCGTCCCACCGTTGACGTTCAACTGACCTGAACCGGTCAGTGCACCTGCCGAGGTGCCGCCACTGCTGAGATTGAGCGTGCCGCTCTTGATGTTCAGCGTCGTATTTAACGCGCCGTTTAGTGCGCCAATGGTCTGCGTTTTACCATTGAGATCAAACCCAGACCTATTCCCCTCGCCCGTATTCTCCACGAGGTTTAACTGGCTGGTCTGGCCGAGTGCATGGTCGCTATCTACCCGTAACGTCCCCGAGTTCACAGTGGTTTGGCCGGTGTAGTCGTTAACGGCGTTAGACAGCGAAACCAGGCCGCTCACGGCGTTAATGGCGAGGCTACCGGAGCCGGTTATTTTGGAGGACATATCAGCTGAAGCACCGAGCGCGCCGAAATTCTCAGCAAGCGTCAACGTCTGGCCTGGCAGCAAATCCAGTAGTTTCAGGCCGTAGTTGACATACAGACCATCGATATTGGGGCCAGAAGTCAGGCGGTAATCGTACGTCGCCTGCGCCACATTATTGCCCCCCTCCTCGAGAGTGAGCACGCGCTGTGCCGAGATGACCGTGCCATTCTGATCAACCAGTTGAAGTGCGCCACCGCTACCCGTTACATGACTTGCGTTAACCAGCTGTACGCCGACGTTCGCCTCATCCTGCATCAGTAAGTTGAGAGCGTTAGGGGTATCTGGTGGGGTCGGGTTGAACGGGTCTGGTACATTCACGCGCACCGTACCGGCATGATTGATGTCCAACTCGCCTGTCGTGATATAGCTGGTTGGCGTAGCATCCCCAGGGAGGGTGACGTTGAACTGTACTTTGCCACCATTAATCGTCAGACCGCCGATCTGCTGATTGCCATC
>NZ_DATERI010000181.1:0-10910 GCF_035271705.1 Buttiauxella sp. | reverse complement strand
TCATCGGCGGTGACGCGGGCAGTCAGTTCAACGTCTGCGACTGCCAGGTAGAGAAAGAATTCGTGCCCCATATTTTCAGTGCGGATCAGCGTTCCCTCCGCGCCATCGCTGGCAAACGGCTGCGCTGACACCATCACCTCTTCAGGACGAATACCAAAAAAGACATTTTTATCGACAAAGTGCGCGACTTTCTCCTGCTGGCAGGCATTCAGTGCCAGTGTGTTTTGGCCAAGCGTGATGTGAAACGCACCCTCTTTACGAACGATTTTGGTGGATTTGATGTTCATTTCCGGCGCGCCGATAAAACCCGCCACAAAGATATTCAGCGGGGCGTGATAGAGGTTATCCGGGGTATCAACCTGCATGATATGGCCCTGTTTCATCACGCAGATCCTGTCACCCATGGTCATCGCTTCCGTCTGATCGTGAGTCACATAAACGGTGGTGGCCGGGCTGCCTGACAGCTTCAGTTGCTTATGGAGATCGGAAATCCGGATGCGCATGGAAGCGCGCAACTTCGCATCCAGATTGGAAAGCGGTTCATCGAACAGAAACACATCCGGCTTTTTGACGATGGCGCGCCCTACGGCGACCCGCTGGGCCTGACCGCCGGAAAGCTGGCGCGGCAGGCTATCGAGCAGCTCTTCCAGTTCGAGTATTTTCGCCGCCTCATTTACCTGTTCAGCGATTCTTTCTTTGGGCAGCTTAGCGAGCTTCAGGCCGAAGGCCAGATTCTCACGCACCGTCATATGCGGGTAGAGCGCATAGTTCTGGAATACCATCGCGATACCTCGCGCTTTAGGCGCAAGGTTATTGACGATTTTCTCCCCAATACGAATTTCACCTCCGCTGATGGTTTCCAGCCCGGCCAGCATTCGCAGAGTCGTCGATTTTGCGCAGCCGGACGGCCCGACAATCACCATAAACTCGCCGTCTGCGATATGCAGGTCGATGCCGTTGACGGCCTTGAACCCGTTGGAATAGACCTTTTCCACGTTCTTGAAAGTTACTTCAGCCACAATGTTTTCCTCTTAACCTTTAATCCCGCTGCTCGTCACACCCTGGATGAAATAACGCTGTGCCAGGAAGAAGACGATAATGGAGGGCAGGAGCGCGATACTCGACATCGCGAGTATTTCGTTCCACGGCGCCCCTTCGCTGACGTCTATCGACATTTTTAACGCCAGGGAGATGGGGTATTTATCTACGCTGTAGACGTAGATCAGCGGCCCCAGGAAGTCGTTCATTGACCACATAAACTGAAATAGCGCGACGGAGATAATGGCGGGTTTAAGAATGGGGACTACCACATACCACAGCACCTGTGCCGAGTTGCAGCCATCGATCTGAGCCGCTTCTTCCATATCGCGCGGCACGCCGCGTAAAAACTGGATGAGCATGAACACGAAAAAGCCTTGTGTGGCGAAAGCTGTAGGCAGATACAGCGGTAAATAGCTGTTGAGCATGCCCATTTCCCGGAACATAAGGTACTGCGGGATGAGCAACACCGTGCCTGGCAGCAACATGGTGGCGATAAGGGCAGAGAACCAGAATTTCTTCCATGGGATCTCGAACCGGGCGAAGCCATAGGCCACCACCGTGGAGGAGATAATGGTGAGGATCACTTTGGGGATAACGAACTTAAAGGTGTTCAGCATGTAATGACCAAAGTCATATTCGGTGCCGGTTTTCCAGCCGTTGATAAAGCCGTCCCAGGTCAGGTTTGAGGGCCACAGGCTCAGGTTGGTGAATATTTCATGGTTGGGTTTGAGCGAGGCGGAAAACATCCACGCCAGCGGGTAGAGCATCAACAGTCCGATAAGCAGCAAGATAAAATAGCGAACGGTGCGGTTGATTTTCTCCCGGCGTAATGTTCGCGCGACTTCACGTTCCGCATGACTAATGGCTGTTATCTCAACCATTTTTGCCTCCCTTATCGGCGGAATAGAACACCCAGTATTTCGACGACTTGAATGCACAGGTCGCAAAGAGCGCGACCAGTAGAAACAGCGCCCAGGCCAGCGCCGCACCGTAACCAATATCGAAGTATTTAAACGCGGTGTCGTAGATATAGAGCGAGAACAGATAGGTGTAATACGTTGGCCCGCCGTCGGTAATGACGTAAGGCGCGGTAAACTCCTGGAAGGTATTGGTGGTCTGCATGATGAAGTTAAAGAAAATCACCGGGGTAATCAGAGGGATCGTCACTTTGGTGAACATTTGCCAGCGGGATGCGCCGTCAATCATGGCCGCTTCATATTGCGATTGTGGGACGTTCTGCAGAGCCGCGAGGAAGATAACCATCGAGGACCCGAACTGCCACACCTGTAAAAGTGCGACTGAGAGTAAGGCCAGCGGCGGCTCGCCAAACCAGTTGATTGGTGTTGTGCCAAACAGGCTGAGAAAACTGTTCAGCAGACCATCGATGGAAAAAAGTGCCCGCCAAAGCACTGCGATGGCAATGGAACTGCCAAGAATCGAAGGGATGTAATAAGCCGTGCGGAAAAAGCCGATACCCCGAAGTTTAAAATTCAGGACAAACGCGACGCCTAATGCAAATGCCAGCTTTAAGGGAACGGTTAAAAATACATAGGCGATGGTGACTGCGGCAGATTTCCAGAAAAGTGTATCTTCGGTCAGCATATAACGGTAGTTTTCTATCCCGTTAAGTCTGGGGGGAGTCATTAAGTCATATTCGGTGAAACTAAGCAGGAATGAAGAGACAAACGGGAAAAGGGTAAAAACTATTAATCCGATAATATAAGGTGATATCCAGGCAAGACCTAATAATTTGTTTTCATTCATAAGAACCTCAAATTAATAATTATTTTATATGGTTCATTCTCCGGGCCGCTGTGATGAAGGCGTCATCAAGCGACATGCTGGCAGGGCATAGATAAAGGTATTGAATCATTGAATCATTGAAGCTGTGAATCCCACAGCGGGTGAATAAGGCGTGTCGCGAGCGAATATCTATTAGCTCACATTGCTATTTCAGAGTAAACAATATCAGTGTCTATTTTGTGAACAGGCACGCACTGTGGATTAATAAAAGGGAGGGGTATATATTATTTGTATTGTTATATTTTATTAATAGCGTGAAGGTATAATAGATAAAATAATTAATTAATCTTAGTAGTTATTTATTACATCAATTATTCGCAAAAAAAAACAGCACCCAGTTTGGATGCTGTTGAGTTGCTGACGGAAATTCCGCCGCAAGAATGATTATTTCTTAGCACGCTCGAAGGAAGCAATGATTTCAGCTTTAGCCGCTGCTGCGTTATCCCAGCCTTCAACTTTAACCCATTTGCCTTTCTCGAGCGCTTTGTACTGCTCGAAGAAGTGGGAGATCTGCGCTTTCAGCAGTTCTGGCAGGTCGTTCACATCTTTAATGTGATCGTATTCTTTGCTCAGTTTGGTGTGTGGAACGGCAACCAGCTTGGCATCTTCGCCCGCTTCGTCAGTCATTTTCAACACGCCAACTGGACGGCAGCGAATCACAGAACCAGGTTGCAGTGGGTACGGAGTTGGGACCAGAACGTCAACCGGGTCACCGTCTAAAGACAGAGTGTGGTTGATGTAACCGTAGTTGCACGGATAGAACATTGCAGTGGACATGAAACGGTCAACGAACAGCGCGCCGGTGTCTTTATCAATTTCATATTTGATTGGGTCAGCGTTTGCTGGGATTTCGATAACAACGTAGATGTCTTCTGGCAGATCTTTGCCCGCAGGGACGTTGAGTAAGCTCATGTCTTTTTCCTTTAAACTGGTGTCATTTAAGTGCCGCGTATTATAGCTAACTCGATTTAAATGTCTCCGCCTCTTTTTTTACCCGTTTTACTTCGAGCTACAGCGGTGTTGGCTGCACTCACTCACCCCAGTCACTGACTTGAGTAAGCTCCTGGGGATTCTTGAACTTGCCGCCTGGCTGTAACTCGAATTACTTCGGTGAATATTTTGTTTCTTCCACGCCACTTTCCAGAACCTTCCTACAACGGGAAAATCCATAAACATAGCCATATTCTTTATAAAATTTTGTAAGCGGTTACAAGCATATACGTGACTTGTTTGAATTGTGATGTAACTCATTCTGTTAACTCATATGTCGGCTATAGTTTTTTCGAAGTTCAGAATATTACTAACTATAACCCTACGAGGATGTACCTATGTGGAAGCGCTTACTTTTGGTCTCTGCTGTCTCCGCAGCGATGTCGTCAATGGCGATAGCTGCTCCGTTAACGGTCGGATTTTCACAGGTAGGATCTGAATCCGGTTGGCGCGCAGCAGAAACGTCAGTTGCGAAGAGCGAAGCTCAGAAACGTGGCATCACGCTGAAAATCGCTGACGGTCAACAAAAACAAGAAAACCAGATTAAAGCTGTTCGTTCATTTATCGCTCAGGGCGTTGACGCTATCTTTATCGCGCCAATCGTTGCTACGGGTTGGGAGCCAGTATTACAAGAAGCAAAAGAGGCCAAAATCCCCGTATTCCTGCTCGACCGTAATATCGATGTAAAAGACAAATCTCTGTACATGACAGTCGTCACGGCCAACAACGTACTGGAAGGTCAGTTGATTGGTGAGTGGTTGCTTAAAGAGCTCAATGGCAAAGCGTGTAACGTGGTTGAGCTGCAAGGCACCGTGGGCGCGAGTGTGGCAATCGACCGTAAGAAAGGTTTTGCCGATGCCATTGCCAAAGCGTCTAACGTGAAAATTATCCGTTCTCAGTCCGGCGACTTTACTCGCAGTAAAGGTAAAGAAGTCATGGAGAGCTTCATCAAAGCCGAGAACAACGGCAAGAATATCTGCATGGTTTACGCGCATAACGATGACATGGTGATCGGTGCGATTCAGGCAATTAAAGAAGCGGGCCTGAAACCAGGTAAAGATATTCTGACCGGTTCTATCGATGGTGTGCCAGATATCTACAAAGCCATGATTGACAGTGAAGCGAACGCAAGCGTTGAGCTGACACCAAACATGGCAGGCCCTGCGTTTGATGCACTCGAGAAGTTCAAGAAAGACGGCACCTTGCCGGAAAAAGTCACGGTAACTAAGTCCACGCTGTACCTGCCTGATACGGCAAAAGAAGAGCTCGAGAAGAAGAAATCGATGGGTTACTAACGTAAAGAATTCTCTTTCGTAGGGCGGATAAGCGTAGCGTCATCCACCGTCATGCAAAAGGGCGGCAAAGATGGCGCTGCACTTATCCACCCTACGAAGTTTTACTGCTTTTGGCAGGAGCTCGGTAATGGACATAAATAACAACCAGGAAATTTTGCGCACGGAAAGCTTATCGAAACATTTTCCAGGGGTTAAAGCGCTCGACAAAGTGGACTTCAGCCTTAATCGCGGCGAAATCATGGCATTGTTGGGCGAAAATGGCGCGGGTAAATCAACGCTTATCAAAGCGCTTACCGGCGTTTATCAACGCGATAGCGGTAATATTTATCTCGAGGGTGAACTGATTTCACCGAAAAATACCGCTCATGCCCAACAGCTCGGCATCGGTACGGTGTATCAGGAAGTCAACCTGCTGCCGAATATGTCGGTGGCGGATAATCTGTTTATTGGCCGCGAGCCACGTCGCTTTGGGTTTATACAACGCAAAGAGATGGAAAAACGTGCCACTCGTTTGATGGAGTCCTATGGGTTTTCGTTGGATGTCGCCGAACCGCTGAACCGTTATTCCGTGGCGATGCAGCAAATCGTGGCGATTTGCCGAGCCATTGATCTGTCGGCCAAAGTGCTGATCCTCGACGAACCGACCGCCAGCCTCGATACCAAAGAAGTCGAAATGCTATTTACCCTGATGCGCCAACTGCGTGATCAGGGTGTGAGCTTGATCTTCGTCACTCACTTCCTCGATCAGGTCTATGAGGTAACGGATCGCATCACGGTTCTGCGTAACGGCATGTTTGTCGGCACGCGGGCCACCGCTGATCTGCCACAGATTGAACTGGTTAAAATGATGCTTGGGCGCGAACTGGACACCAATGCGTTGAATCGCGCTGGCCGCACATTATTGAGCGACAAACCGGTCGCTGCATTTAAAGATTTTGGTAAGAAAGGGGTGATCAATCCTTTCAGTCTTGAAGTCCGTCCAGGTGAGATCGTTGGCCTTGCAGGGTTGCTCGGATCCGGGCGCACCGAAACGGCCGAAGTTATTTTTGGGATCAAACCCGCAGACAGTGGCAACGCCTGGATCAAAGGCAAACCGCAGTCGTTGCGCTCGCCACATAAAGCCTCGTCGCTGGGGATTGGTTTTTGCCCTGAAGATCGTAAAACCGATGGGATTATTGCCGCAGCCTCGGTGCGTGAAAATATTATCCTCGCCTTGCAGGCTCAGCGCGGCTGGTTACGGCCGATTCCCAAACGTGAGCAGTACCAGATTGCCGAGCGGTTTATCCGCCAGCTTGGGATCCGCACACCCGGCCCTGATCAGCCGATTGAATTTCTCTCTGGCGGCAATCAGCAAAAAGTCCTGCTGTCGCGCTGGTTGCTGACCAAGCCCCAATTTTTGATCCTCGACGAACCTACGCGCGGGATCGACGTTGGCGCGCACGCTGAAATTATCCGCTTGATAGAAACGTTGTGTGCCGATGGCCTGGCGCTACTGGTTATTTCGTCTGAACTAGAAGAGCTGGTGGGCTATGCGGATCGCGTGATCATCATGCGTGACAGGCAGCAAGTGGCCCAGATCCCACTCGCTGAGCTTTCTGTATCGGCAATTATGAATGCCATTGCGGCATAAGGAGTAAAACGTGATGCCTCGTTCATTGCCGCAGATCAACGTCGACAAACCAAAACACCGCTTCCGTTGGCCGCCAGGTATTCCGCAACTGGTGGCGCTGGTGTTGGTGTTGCTGATTGATAGCCTGGTCGCTAACCACTTTTTTGATATTGTGGTGCAAAATGGGCGGCTGTTCGGCAGCCCGATAGACATACTCAACCGTGCGGCTCCTGTCGCATTATTGGCCATTGGGATGACGCTTGTAATAGCGACAGGCGGTATCGATTTGTCCGTGGGGGCGATAATGGCGATTGCCGGTGCGACGGCGGCAACGTTAACCGTCGATGGGCATAGCCTGACGGTGGTTATCCTGTCTGCACTTGGCGTGGGTATTCTGGCAGGATTGTGGAACGGGATTCTGGTGGCGATCCTCAAGATTCAGCCGTTTGTCGCAACGCTTATTCTGATGGTTGCCGGGCGCGGTGTGGCGCAGTTGATTACCGCTGGGCAAATTGTGACCTTCAACTCGCCAAACCTTTCGTATCTCGGCAGCGGCTCGCTGTTCTTCTTCCCAACGCCGGTGATTATTGTGCTGGCAACACTGTTGGTCTTCTGGTTATTCACCCGTAAAACGGCTCTGGGATTGTTCATCGAATCGGTGGGGATCAACATTCGTGCCGCCAAAAATGCTGGCGTGAATACGCGTACCGTCGTGATGCTGACTTATGTATTAAGCGGCCTGTGTGCGGCAATCGCCGGGATTATTGTGACCGCTGATATTCGTGGTGCCGATGCCAACAACGCCGGTCTGTGGCTGGAGCTGGACGCCATTCTTGCGGTAGTTATCGGTGGTGGCTCGCTGATGGGCGGGCGCTTTAACATCGCGCTATCCGTGATTGGCGCGCTGATTATCCAGGGGATGAACACGGGCATTCTGCTTTCTGGTTTCCCGCCTGAGCTTAACCAGGTGGTGAAAGCGGTGGTGGTGTTGTGCGTGCTGATTGTTCAGTCACCACGTTTTATTGCTCTGCTCAAAGGACTCCGTCGCCATGATCAAACGTAACTTGCCGTTGATGATTACCCTGGCGGTGTTTGTGCTGGGGTATCTGTATTGCCTGACGCAATTTCCGGGTTTTGCGTCAACGCGTGTCATTTGCAACATCCTGACTGACAATGCTTTTCTTGGGATTATCGCCGTCGGCATGACGTTTGTTATCTTGTCTGGTGGTATCGACCTTTCGGTCGGCTCGGTGATTGCCTTTACCGGCGTATTCCTGGCTAAAGCGATTGGTTTCTGGGGATTATCGCCGTTAGTTGCTTTCCCGCTGGTACTGGTGATGGGCTGCGCATTTGGCGCGTTTATGGGGTTGCTGATTGATGGGCTGAAAATCCCGGCCTTTATCATTACGCTCGCCGGAATGTTCTTCCTGCGCGGGGTGAGCTACCTGGTGTCGGAGGAGTCAATTCCCATTAATCACCCGATTTATGACACCCTTTCAAGCCTCGCCTGGCGTATTCCCGGCGGCGGGCGTTTGAGCGCTATGGGTTTGCTGATGTTAGCCGTGGTCGTGATTGGTATTTTCCTTGCGCACCGCACGCGATTTGGTAATCAGGTGTACGCCATTGGCGGCAGTGCCACGTCAGCAAACCTGATGGGGATTTCAACGCGCAGCACCACCGTCCGCATTTATATGCTTTCAACCGGCCTTGCGACTCTCGCAGGAATTGTTTTTTCGCTTTATACCTCAGCGGGTTACGCACTAGCGGGGATGGGTGTTGAGCTGGATGCGATTGCCTCGGTGGTTATTGGTGGCACGCTATTAAGCGGGGGGGTAGGAACCGTTCTTGGCACACTGTTTGGTGTGGCTATCCAGGGGCTGATTCAGACCTACATTAACTTTGACGGCACGCTGAGTTCTTGGTGGACGAAAATCGCTATTGGCATTTTGCTGTTTATTTTCATTGCGCTACAACGCGGTCTGACTGTGTTGTGGGAAAACCGCCAAAGCTCGCCAGTGAAGCGTATTAAGGTCCAACCTGGTCAAACTTGAGTCAGTGATTGGCCTCACCCCTTTGGGGCGAAACTCACGCCCCTGCAACGGGAAACATAAGGAGTATTAAACTTTCCCCGGTGACAGTCGATAACATCTATTCGTTCTGTCACCGGGAAAAGAGCATGTTGAAAAATTTGTCTATTCGTACGGGGCTGCTGACGTTATTGGCAGTCATGACCTTCCTGTTGTTATTTGTCAGCGGCATGGGCGTTTACGCTCTGCAACAAAGCTCTACCTCATTGGAAAAAATCAGCCACTTACAGGGTGAGCAGATGGTGCGCTTGTCCGACAGCTATGTTTCTTTGCTGCGTGCGCGTAATGGAGCAGGGCAGGCTGTTCGCCAGATGGAAATTGGTTTGCTGGAAGATGCGACAAAATCCACAGACTACGTCACAAGCGATGTCACTCAGGCACAACAGCAGCTAAAAGAGTTTATCGACAGCGGCGTGGATGACGAAGAGGGCAACCGCCTGGTTCAGAACCTATCGCAAAGCTATGCGGATTACCTTGCAAAAGGCATCAACCCGATGCTTGCCGCTCTCACCAAACAAAGCCCCGACGATTACTATGATTTGCTCGAAAACACCCTAATTCCGTTGTCGCAGAAGTTTGATACCGATGTGGATATATTCAAACATTGGGGTGAAGAACGCGGTAAAAGTGAAGTTGAAGCGGTGAAACTGCACAAAACTATCGTGTTGACGCTTATCATTATCGCCGCATTGCTCACCGCCGTGATTATCGTGCTGGTATGGCTGGCGCTGCGTCATTTGCTACTTAAACCGCTTAACCAGTCGATTGAGCAACTGGAGTTTGTCGCCAAAGGCGACTTGACCCAACTGTTGCCACCTGCGGGCAACAATGAATTTGGTCGCCTGGCTACGGCGATTATCATAATGCGCGATTCCTTAATGGAATCAGTCAGCCGAGTGCGTGACGCCAGCTCACAAATTGATATTGGAAGCCGTGAACTGGCTGCCGGGAATCTCAATCTTTCCCAACGTACTGAATCGACTGCCACGTCGCTTGAGCAAACCGCTGCTAGCATGGAGCAGATAACCGCGACGGTTAAACAGAACGCCGACAATGCCGAGCAGGCGCATAAACTCGCGAAAGACGTCTCTGATACCGCTGACCGTGGTAGCGAAATGGTGTGTTACGTGATTGAAAAAATGCAAGATATCGCCAGCAGTTCCGGCCGCATCGCAGACATCCTGAGTGTAATTGACGGTATCGCCTTCCAGACCAATATCCTGGCGCTGAATGCCTCCGTAGAAGCGGCGCGTGCCGGTGAACAAGGGCGTGGATTTGCGGTGGTCGCGGGTGAAGTTCGCACGCTCGCCAGCCGCAGCGCGGATGCGGCAAAAGAGATCCGCACGCTCATCTCTGACTCGCAAAATCATGTGGGTGAAGGTCGCGAACTGGCGCAGCAAGCCGGTGAAACGATGGATGAAATCGCCGAAGAAGTGATGCGCATGACCCGCCTGGTTAGCGAAATCGCCAATGCGACAAACGAGCAAAGTTCGGGTATCGAACAGGTGAATATCGCGGTGAGTCAGATGGATGAAGCAGCGCAGCAGAATGCGGCATTGGTTCAGGAATCCACCGCGGCAACGCAATCGCTTGAAGAACAGTCGCAGCAGCTTGTGGCGGCAATGGCCACGTTTCGTTGTTAATGTTGGAAGTCGCTTACGCTAATCTGACCTACGAATGAACCTTGTTACCCATAAAAAAAACCGCAAATGCGTAACACCATTAGTTTAAGAATGAGATATCCGGGGCGACCACCGGGTTTGGCGTCCCTCCGGGAACCAAATCCCGGTGTTTCCCCTATTTCATTGACTTAAGTGAACGGTGTTACGCAAATGCGGTTTTTTAGCTTTTATAGGGTGGATAAGCGTAAGCGTTATCCACCACAAATCAGAACTTATGCGTCCGGGAACTCACGGATAAAGCGTTCGACATCATCAACCATATGCTCGTTACCGACAAAGAACGGGCGGCGTTGATGCAAGGTTTCTGGGATGATATCCAGAATACGTTCTTTACCGTCGCTGGCTTTACCGCCCGCTTGTTCTGCAAGGAATGCCATCGGGTTACCTTCATACAGCAAACGCA
>NZ_DATERI010000180.1:0-26320 GCF_035271705.1 Buttiauxella sp. | reverse complement strand
TTATCACGATACCAATCAGTTTGCTTACACCGACAACGTGCACCGATTTGCACTGTTGGGGTGGGTAGGGGCTGAGTTGGCATGTGGCCTGGATCCCTTCTGGCGCCCGGATATTGTGCATGCGCACGACTGGCATGCGGGTCTGGTGCCAGCGTATTTGGAAGCGCGTGGGCGGCCGGCAAAATCAGTATTTACCGTGCATAATTTGGCCTACCAGGGGCTGTTTTTCGCTCATCATATGAATGAAATTGATCTGCCATGGTCGTTCTATGACATGAACGGTCTGGAGTTTAAAGGTCAAATTTCGTTCTTGAAAGCGGGTCTGTATTATGCTGATCATATTACGGCGGTCAGCCCAACTTACGCTCGTGAGATAACCGAACCGCAATTTGCGTACGGTATGGAAGGGCTGTTGCGTCAACGTCACCGTGAGGGGCGGTTGTCCGGCATCCTTAATGGCGTGGACGATAAAATTTGGGATCCGGCACACGACTTACTTTTGGCGTCTCGCTACACCCGCGATTCCCTGGAAGAAAAGGCGGAAAACAAACGTCAGTTGCAGGTAGCAATGGGGCTGAAAGTTAACGACAAAGCGCCGCTGTTTGCAGTGGTGAGCCGTTTAACCAGCCAGAAAGGGTTGGATTTGGTGCTGGAGGCGTTGCCGGGTTTACTCGAGCAAGGCGGGCAATTGGCGTTACTGGGGGCAGGTGACTCGGTGATGCAGGAAGGTTTCCTTGCCGCTGCCGCAGAGCATCCAGGACAAGTGGGCGTTCAAATCGGTTATCACGAAGCTTTCTCGCACCGGATTATGGGCGGGGCTGATGTGATACTGGTGCCAAGCCGTTTTGAACCTTGTGGTTTAACACAACTGTATGGCTTGAAGTATGGCACTTTGCCGCTGGTGCGGCGCACGGGGGGGCTTGCAGATACTGTTTCTGATAGCTCACTGGAAAACCTGGCTGACGGTATCGCCAGTGGATTTGTGTTTGAGGACAGTAATGCCTGGTCGCTGCTAAGAGCGATTAGGCGTGCTTTCGTGTTGTGGTCCCGCCCGTCGTTGTGGAGATTTGTGCAACGCCAGGCGATGGGCATGGATTTTAGCTGGCAGGTGGCGGCGCATTCTTACCGTGATCTGTACCAACGTTTGTTGTAGCCATCCACCAGGAATCACTGATATGAACGCACCCTTTTCCTATGCATCACCCACGCTGAGTATTGAGGCTTTAAAGCACTCAATTGCCTATAAGCTGATGTTTACGGTTGGGAAAGACCCCGCCATCGCCAACAAGCATGAATGGTTGAACGCCACATTATTTGCGGTTCGCGATCGCCTGGTTGAACGTTGGTTGCGCTCTAACCGCGCTCAGCTTTCCCAGGAAGTTCGTCAGGTTTATTATCTGTCGATGGAGTTTTTGATTGGCCGTACGCTCTCTAACGCACTGCTTTCATTAGGCATTTATGAAGATGTTAAAAATGCGCTGGAAGAGATGGGGCTGGATCTGGAAGAGTTGATTGACGAAGAAAACGACCCCGGCCTCGGCAATGGTGGTCTCGGTCGTCTCGCTGCCTGTTTCCTCGACTCACTCGCGACACTCGGTTTACCTGGCCGTGGTTACGGTATTCGCTACGACTACGGCATGTTTAAACAGAACATTGTTGATGGCCGCCAGAAAGAGTCCCCGGACTACTGGCTCGAATACGGCAACCCTTGGGAGTTCAAGCGCCACAACACGCGCTACAAAGTTCGCTTTGGCGGGCGTGTTCAAATGGAAGCTAAAAAATTCCGCTGGGTAGAAACCGAAGAAATTTTGGCGGTAGCGTATGACCAGATAATCCCAGGTTACGATACCGATGCCACTAACACGCTGCGCTTGTGGAATGCACAGGCGAGTAGCGAAATTAACCTCGGCAAATTTAACCAGGGCGACTATTTCGCAGCAGTAGAAGACAAAAACCATTCAGAAAACGTCTCGCGTGTACTCTATCCGGATGATTCGACCTATTCAGGCCGCGAGCTGCGTTTGCGTCAGGAATATTTCCTTGTCTCGTCTACCGTGCAGGACATTCTTAGCCGTCATTATCAGTTGCATAAAACTTATGACAATTTGGCGGATAAAATTGCCATCCACCTCAATGACACGCACCCGGTGTTTGCCATTCCTGAGCTGATGCTTCTGTTAATTGATGAGCATAAATTCAGTTGGGAAGAGGCCTTCGAAGTGACCTGCCAGGTCTTTTCGTACACTAACCACACGCTGATGAGCGAAGCGCTGGAAACCTGGCCGGTGGATATGCTGGGCAAAATTTTGCCGCGCCATTTGCAGATAATCTTTGAAATTAACGACTACTTCCTGAAAACCGTGCAGGAACATTATCCGAACGACACCGCTCTACTGGGTCGTACTTCGATTATTGATGAGTCCCACGGTCGAAAAGTCCGTATGGCGTGGCTTGCGGTCGTTGTCAGCCATAAAGTTAATGGCGTTTCCGAGCTGCACTCCAACCTCATGGTACAGTCGCTATTTGCCGATTTTGCAGCCATCTTCCCGATGCGTTTTAACAATAAAACCAATGGCGTCACTCCACGCCGCTGGCTGGCACTGGCGAACCCACCCCTTTCTGATGTGCTGGATGAGAATATTGGCCGTACATGGCGTACCGATCTGAGCCAGTTAAACGAACTGAAACAGCATATCGATTACCCCACCGTGCATCAGGATGTGCGTAAGGCGAAGCTGGCTAACAAGAAGCGCCTGGCAAGTTACATCGGCCAGCATCTGAATGTGGTGGTGAACCCGAATGCGTTGTTTGATGTACAGATCAAACGTATTCACGAATACAAACGCCAGCTGATGAATGTGTTGCATGTGATTACGCGCTACAACCGAATTAAGGCTGACCCGACAGCCGATTGGGTGCCGCGTGTGAATATCTTTGCAGGTAAAGCGGCGTCGGCGTACTACATGGCGAAACACATCATTCATCTCATCAATGATGTGGCGACGGTGATCAACAACGATCCGGTAGTGAAAGACCGGCTGAAAGTGGTGTTCATCCCGAACTACAGCGTCAGTCTTGCGCAGATCATTATTCCGGCGGCAGATCTCTCCGAGCAGATTTCTTTGGCGGGAACTGAAGCGTCTGGCACCAGTAACATGAAGTTTGGGCTAAACGGCGCGCTGACGATTGGCACGCTCGATGGCGCTAACGTTGAAATGCTGGAGCACGTTGGGGCAGATAATATCTTCATCTTTGGTAATACGGCGGACGAGGTCGAAACGCTGCGGCGCAAAGGTTATCAGCCGCGTGAGTATTACGAAAAAGACGAAGAGCTGCACCAGGTGCTGACGCAAATCGGTACCGGTACATTCAGCCCTGGCGAGCCAACGCGCTACCGCGACCTGCTGGATTCACTGATTAACTTTGGTGATCACTATCAGGTGTTGGCAGATTACCGCAGTTATGTGGATTGCCAGGACAGAGTGGACGAGCTGTACCGCCAGCCAGAAGAGTGGACGATTCGCACCATACATAATATTGCCAACATGGGTTATTTCTCGTCTGACAGGACGATTCAGGAATACGCCGATGAGATTTGGCATATTAAGCCAGTGAGACTGTAGGGTTAAAGAATGTCCCTTAACCTAACCCTCTCCCTTAGGGGAAATAGTCAAAAAAATTGAAGAAACAGTAAGAAAGCACAAGAAAGAAATCGTTGATTTATAACGATTTCTTTCTCTTGCATGAGAAAATTCTAGTCAATACGCTCTTGTTTAAGAAACAGTTTTTTGAACTGGTTTTTGAACTTTGAACGCGCATAACTATTCTTATAGTATGCAAGGAACTGAATAATGAATCTTACATTTACTTCAAAAGCATTAGATAAACTGGCTGTAAAGGACAAACCCTATATTGTGTATCATGCCAGCGGTGAGCGCGGTACGGGGTGTCTATCCGACGGGTAAGAAAGCTTTCCTGTACCGTCATTTTGTTGGCACATCAGCCAAATTTCAGACACTGGGATCTTATCCCGAGTGCCGCCCTCGCGCAGTTTGAATCATTCGCTGTTTCTAAAGACGTGATCAGGAAGCCACTCGCAGAGCGCCAGGGTACATTAGGCGAACTCTTTGATGCACATAAAGCCGATTATGAAGCGGCGGGGAAACGTGGCTGGGTTAATGAGATCCGTTCGTACCGCTCCGCTCTGTTCGGGTACGGTATGCGCTGCGATAAATCTCCTATAATGGATGCCGTCAGTTTAAAATTCGATATTCCGTTTAATCCGGTTAAGATGAAATGTGCGAACGCTATCCCAACAGTGAATATATTTTTCCGAACGAGTGCTATGAGAAACAACTGGCAGTCTGGACCAAAAAAGAACACTCAAAGCTTATTCAAAAATGCCAACGCCTTTTTTGTCAACGCAACGTTGAGCGAAAATATTCGCCGCTATCGTGACCGTACCAATATGGAATAATTCACCCCTCGGGATTTTCGCCACACATTTAAAACACTGGGGGGCAAATAAAAATATCAAAATAAGTCAGGTGTCGTATACAAAACCACTGCCAGAATGATGTATCGTCAAAACATTATGACCGTTATGATTTTTTGAAGAAAAAATGGACGGGGTACTAAAGTGGGAGTCAGTATTATTATCACTTATCAATAATTAAAACATATAACTAATCACCCATGCATTAATATATTAAATATATTGGCAGGGGTTTAAATATTATATTGGGTAGCATTGAGAAGCCGTTCACGAAAATAATATCTGAAATTATGTAATTTTAGTCCCTTGGAAAAACATGAATAACCGCTGGTTGCGAGTATTCGTGAATTTAAAAGGGACTAAAATGAAAGGGTTTTATTTAAAAGTTGGCGACGTAACAACGTGCGGAGGAAAGATAACTTCAGGTAGCTCAACTGTTAGCGTATCAAACCAGCCAGCCGCCAGAATAGGTGACAATTATACGTGTGGTGTGGATGGGAAAACGTATAAAATTGCAGGTGGTGTACCTGGTGTTTTTGATGAAGGGTTGCAGTCTGCGGGAACCGGACACAGCAAAGGAACATGCGAATGTCAGTGCGAATTTATACCTGTCGGGTTTGCACTGACATATAGCTATAAAGTGGCATCAACAGCATCAACAGCATCAACAGCATCAACAGCATCAACGGCACCAGCAACACAACCTACAGCAGTTATCCCACCAGTGGTTCCGTCAGACGCCCCCCGGACACCTGTTGACGCTGGTTTCTGCGTACTGCCGCACCAGACAACCCCTGTAACATATTCCCCAACGTTTTTCGTCAATCCACCAGAAGATGTTAAGAATTTATACCACCAGCTAAACCCTGAAGTTACAAAAAAACCAGGCTCTATATTGTTAGTGGTCGATCCTCTCAAACAAGAACCGGCACAGATAGAAGAACTGCAAAAAGCCAGGGATCGAATTGATAAAGCACTGGCCCCGTTAACAACGGAGGAGGCAAAACTTCTATATGAAAACCGCGCCGCAGTGGATATATTTTCATCACAAATTTATAGCGATGCGTTAGGAACATCAGGCGATGTATTAGGTTATGCCAGTGAAGTGGGTAAAGGGTATTACGAAGGAATTAATAAAATCCTTAAAGATATTCAGGCGCTTTATAAAGTCACCTACAACGGCAATGGAGGTATTATATCTGGTCAGGAGTTTTTTGGACGAAGAAAAATATTATTTGAAAAATTAAGTATTATATTAAATCGATTTTCTAAATCACAATTAAATTTAGCAGAGTATGAGGATATTAAAAAAGCACTCGGATTATCAACAAGTTCAATAATTCACAGATGGAATCAGTCAGGAGTGGCAGATATTGAAGGGTATGCAACTTATATTGAAAAATCTGCCAAATTGGTATCCATCTTAAAGAAAGTTGGATATGTAGGAATCGGATTGGATTTCGCATCATATTCGACCAATGTCTATGAAGCCTGTTCAAAAGGTAGAGAAGATTCTTGCAAAAAAGCGGCGATTACTGAATATAGCAAGTTTGGAGCGAAGCAATTAAGTGCGTACGCTGGAGGGTGGATTACAGGTAAGGTTACACAAGGCGCTTGCATGTGGGTGCTAGGACTGGCTACCACTGAAATTGGAGGTATTGGTTCGGCTGCATGTCTGATTACGGGAGTGAGCGCAGGTTTAATTGGTGGTAAAATGATTGAAGAACAGGGAGAAAAAGCTGGGGAATATTTAGGGGATAGTATAATTTATGAAAAGCTTTTTAAATGATTATATGCCGTGGCTTATTTTTGGTGATATTGTCATTATGATGGGATCTGTTTTTACAATGTTCATTGTATCTGTTTTAAGTAAAAAGAAATACGAAATCATTGTTGATAAATACACGGAAAAATTTGGTTCAATTCCTTTACTCGCAGCCATGAGTAAAGAGGCTAGTTTCATTGGGACTCCATCTTTATATGGTGGAAAAATTGCATTCATCACGAACTCCCTAGTATACCCATATTGCCGCCTTATGCATCCACAAATGACGAGAGAGCAATATTCATTTATTCGAGAATTACCATCAAATTTAACTTTTATTTTTAAAGTTCAAGAGTGGCTGTTCATTCTAACAGCGATATCATTAGTATTGATGCTATTTCTTTGCCAGTACATATAAACAAAAGTGGCGTTCGCTTTTTCTAAGTTAATCGCAACACTCCTAATCGCAAGGGAGTAAAAAGGGGATTCCAGTCGGAATCTCTTTTTCTTTTATTTGACCCGTCCTAAATAGCGTTGCCACATTTAACTCGTACCTTGAGGAAAATGTGTCAACCTATATCAGGACTAGTCAGGCCGGGGTGAGGGTTGTTTTTAGCACAACTCCAGTTGCACATTATTATCTGCAATCACCTGCATCACGCCTGCCGGTGGAATGATATCGGTGTAAACCACATCCACCAGAGCAATGCTGCCGAGATTCACCATCGCATTGCGGCCGAATTTAGAATGGTCAACAACCAGCATCACACTGCGTGAGTTTTCGATAATCGCGCGTTTGGTGCGAACTTCGTGGTAATCAAACTCCAGCAATGAACCGTCGCCATCAATGCCGCTAATCCCCAGAATGCCGAAATCCAGCCTGAACTGAGAGATAAAATCGAGCGTCGCCTCACCGATAATTCCACCGTCGCGGCTGCGTAATTCACCACCCGCCAGAATAATGCGGAAATCCTCTTTCACCTTGAGCGTGTTTGCCACGTTCAGGTTGTTGGTCACGATACGCAAATTACTGTGATTGAGCAGCGCATGAGCCACCGCTTCCGGTGTAGTGCCGATATCAATAAACAGCGTGGCACCGTTCGGGATCTGGCTGGCAACTTTCTGCGCGATACGTTCTTTTTCAGCCGTTTGCGTCGCTTTACGATCATGCCATGGCGTATTCACGGAACTTGAAGGTAACGCGGCGCCACCATGATGGCGCATGATCAGGTTTTGGTCTGCCAGATCGTTTAGATCACGACGAATCGTTTGTGGGCTAACGGCAAATTCTTCGACTAACTCTTCGGTGCTGACATAGCCCTGTTTTTTAACCAGTTCGACAATCGCATCATGACGTTGTGTTTGCTTCACGCTGTTTTATTCTCCTGAAATGCTATGTTCGTTTTCGCGCATGCAAAGTATCAACCAGCGCCATGGCAAGACCAATAACCAGGCCAGTAATGTGTGCAGCGTTGGCGATCGACATCCCTAATACATCGAAAAATCCTATCACAATCCACACTACCGCAAAGGCTAAAAGACCGCGCTGCATATAGATCCCGCTGTCAGGGTCACGTTCGCCACGTAGCCAGACATAACCCATTAATGCGTAAACCACGCCCGATAACCCCCCAAAAAGTGGGCCACCGAATTTGGCCTGCACGAAACCGCTCAGCAGAGCGGAAACCAATGTCAGGGTGATCAGTTTTCCGCTGCCGAGGCGCTTTTCTAACGGGCCGCCGAGATACCACCACCACAACAAGTTAAACGCGATATGCATAATCGAGAAGTGCATTACAGCGTGGCTGAAATAGCGCCACAACTCATAGTGCAGGCTGTCTTTATACGGCCAGGCTAACCACACCATAACAGCCCGGTCACCCATGATTTGCATCATCAGATAAACCAGCACGCAAGCGGCCATGATAACCATCGTGAAGGGGCCCGCTTTTTGCGTAATGGTGGCGAGGAAAGGGTAGCGCTGATAATGCAAACCACTGCCTGTGTGGCCGGTATTCCAGCTTGCAGCCAGATAACGTGAGTCACCAGGGTTGGCGAGGAATTGTTCAAGCTCAGTACGAACGTGGGATTCCTGGCTGTCGTTGGCCAGCCAGATATCCGTTTGTTCATGCTGTTGAATGGTGAGGATAATCCCCTGCGTCGCCATATAGTCGACAAATGCCTGCGCGACTCGCGGGTTGGCAAACGAGGTAATCATGATCATAAGGTTTCAGCCATATCCGTACAAATATTCGTACAAAAGAAAGCAGTATACCTGCAACGCCGGAATTTCCTGACGACTAAGACGCGCCGTGTGCAACTTCAGCCGGGAAATGGCGATGCCATGCGTCAAAGCCCCCATCGACGCTGTAAACCTGGTCGTAACCTTGTTGTAGCAGATATTGCGCAGCACCTTTGCTGCTGTTGCCGTGATAGCACATCACCAACACGGGCGTTTCAAAATCAGTTTGCTGCATAAAAGCCACCAGACGGTCGTTAGTCAGGTGAAACGCGCCTGGAGTATGGCCCATCGCAAAGCTCTGCGGGTCGCGGATATCAACTAACACTGCGAGTTTTTGCTGCAACTTCTGGTGTGCTTCTTCCACACCAATACACTCAAAAGTTTCCATGGATTTGCTCGTCACTTTATTCAATCGGCTAGTGCCATATTAAGGGAATCTGCCCTCTGCCCACTGATATTAACGTCATTATGTTATCCATATCACGCAGAAATGTTTTTTTTTCGTTACAAAGCGCGCGTAGAGTTGCTAGTATGAGCGATAACGAACATATTTGAACTTTAACGAAAGCGTGTGAGGGTGACATGGAAACTAAAGATCTGATTGTGATTGGCGGAGGGATTAATGGGGCAGGTATCGCCGCTGACGCCGCAGGCCGTGGTTTATCCGTGTTGATGCTTGAAGCTCAGGATCTGGCGAGTGCAACGTCTTCTAACAGCTCGAAATTGATCCACGGCGGCTTGCGCTACCTGGAGCATTACGAGTTTCGCCTGGTGAGCGAAGCATTAGCCGAGCGTGAAGTGTTGCTGAACATGGCTCCTCATATTGCTTTCCCGATGCGTTTTCGCCTGCCACACCGCCCTCATCTGCGTCCAGCGTGGATGATTCGTATCGGTTTGTTTATGTACGACCACCTGGGGAAACGGACCAGTTTGCCTGCGTCCACCGGTTTGCGTTTCGGCGCAGACTCCGTTCTCAAATCTAATATTGTGCGCGGTTTCGAATATTCCGACTGCTGGGTCGACGATGCGCGCCTGGTTTTAGCGAATGCACAAATGGTGACGCGCGAAGGTGGCGTGGTAAAAACCCGCACTCGCGCAACACGTGCATGGCGTGAAAACGGCTTCTGGATTGTTGAAGCGCAAGATACCGATACTGGCGAAACTTTCAGCTGGCGTGCTCGTGGCCTTGTGAACGCCACGGGTCCGTGGGTGAAAAACTTCTTTGACGACGGCCTGCAATTGCCTTCGCCATATGGCATCCGTCTGATCAAAGGCAGCCACATTGTGGTGCCACGCGTCCACAATCAGAAGCAGGCTTATATTCTGCAAAACGAAGATAAACGTATCGTGTTTGTCATTCCGTGGATGGATGAGTTCTCAATTATTGGTACCACTGATGTGGAATATAAGGGCGATCCGAAAGATGTCCACATTGATGAGAATGAAATTAACTATTTGCTGGACGCTTACAACGCGCACTTTAAAAAGACGCTGAGCCGCGACGATATCGTCTGGACTTACTCAGGTGTGCGTCCGCTCTGTGATGATGAATCCGATTCACCGCAGGCTATCACCCGCGATTACACACTCGATATTCATGATGAGCAGGGCAAAGCCCCGCTGCTGTCAGTGTTTGGTGGCAAACTCACGACGTACCGCAAGCTCGCAGAACATGCGTTAGATAAACTGAAAGGTTACTACCCGAAAATGGGGCCAGCCTGGACCAAAGGAAGCACCTTGCCAGGGGGTGATATTCAGGGCGATCGCGATGATTACGCCGCGCAACTGCGCCGCCGCTTTAGCTTCCTGAGTGAAAACCTGGCGCGTCGTTTCTCCCGCACTTATGGCAGCAACAGCGACTTGATTCTGGCGGGAGCGACCAGCGTCAGTGATTTGGGTGAAGACTTTGGTCATGAGTTTTATGAAGCAGAGCTGCGCTACCTGGTTGAACATGAGTGGGTGCGTGGTGTTGATGATGCTATTTGGCGTCGTACCAAATTAGGGATGTGGTTGACGCAAGAACAGCAAGTGCGAGTGGCGCAATGGCTGGGAAAGCGGGGCGTTAAAGCGAAGTTATCGTTAGCATCGTGATGTTAATGGCGGATAAGCATAAGCGTCATCCGCCAGTTTTATTCCACAAACTAAACGCCATACCCCATCATCTTCAGCAATTTCTGCGCGTGTAACACCGCATCCTGACGATGCGCGACACCCAACTTCTGATACAGATTTCGAATGTGCGTTTTAATCGTGGTGGCTGCAACATCCAGTTCACCGGCGATTTGCTCATTGCTGTAACCCGAATAAATCAGCCCCAACACCTGCCATTCGCGTTGCGTCAACGGACTGGTGCGAATCAGCTCCGGCACTTCAGGATGCGTCAATAAACGGTTAACAAAGTTCTCATCGAAATGGGCGAATTTATGACGATGATGCTGGTTAATCTCACGCAGAATGCGTTGCGCCCGATGCTGTTCCAGCTCTGGAAGCGTATTGAGTTGAATCAATTGGCGTAATTGTTGCGCCATCGCTTCTCCCTCAATCACAAAGTGGCTGATAAACCCAGTGCGGTTGGCCAGCGCCAGTGCTTCTAACAACACACGCTGAGCATCACTTTTACGCCCAGCTTGCCAGTAAAGTTGATTTAACAGCAGCAGGTTGCGGTTGAGATCGCTCATTAATCGCAGGCTGCGGGCATTTTCATTCAACTCTTCCAGCACTATTTCGGCTGGTTCAAAATCGCTTAGCAAAATCTGCACACGCGCGATATTGCGCCATTGGCCTTGCAGGAAATGGTTATTGGCAAATTCGGGTTTCGGCGTCAGACGCAACCAGTTAGTGGCGGATTGTTTATCACCGGTCATTTGCCAGTAAATCACGCGCACTTTGTCGGCGTTGGACACCCAGTCGCTGTGGAACGAACCATTCCCCAGCAAGTTTTCCAGGCGGTTCAGGTGATTACGGGCGTTGTCCATGTCGCCTCGTGCCAGTGAACATTGCACTAACAACGCCATGCACTGTAATTGCTGTTGTGGCTGATAGGCGGAAAGCACTTCCAGGCCCATGCGCGTTGTCGCTTCGGCTTCGTCGAGCCGCGCCCACGCCCACAGCAATTGTGCACGAATACGCAGTAAAAACTCATGCAGCGGGAGTTGCTCAAGGTGCTGTTCTTCAATCAACGTGAAGGCTTTTTGTTGCGCTTCCCATGCTGACTGGAGGAAACCCTGCGCCAGCAAAATTTCGCTCTGTTGGCATAAGCCCCATAATGCGTAATGCCACATGTCATGGCGGCGCGCCATTTGTTCAGTTTGCTGCATGACGGAAAGCGATTTAGTCAGCTCACCTTTGCAATGCAACACTTCGCCGTGGACCGATGTCGCGACAATACGGCTGTAAAAACTGGCCAGCGGTAGTGTGTCGAGCGCTATCATCGCAAGACGTTCTGCTTCTTCCGGGTTGCCATCGTTAATCGCAACCTGAGCGCGTAACGCATTGAATTCGCCGTGCATATTGTCGTCCATCACGACATTCATTTCTTGCTCAGCACGAGCCAACAGCGTGTTTACCTCACTGTAGCGATGCTGGCTTTGCATCAGCCAGGCTTGCAGTAAAACAAGCTTCGGATTCTCCAGCAAACTTTCCCATGGCAGTGCTTTTAATGACTCTTCCAGCAGGGTTAATTCGCTGTGATTAAACAGCGCCCATGCGTGATTCAACAGGATATCGCGCAGCAGGTTTGCGTCGCCTGCGGCCAGAGCGTGATGAATAGCTTCGCTTGGGAAACCCTGTGCCATCCAGCTTTCCGCTGCCGCACGATGGATTTCCGGCAGTTCAGTCGCCAGTTCCCACTGGCAACGCTGGCGTAAGAAATTGCCAAACAGCGGATGAAAACGGAACCATTCGCCGCTGTCATCCATCCGCTGAATAAATAGCCCCTGGCGTTCCGTTTCCTCAAGGCGCATCTGGCCGTTTTCTTCGCCAGTGACACGGACAATCAGCGCGTCATTCATCGAACGCAGAACTGAGCTGCGCAGCAGGAAGTTACGGGTTTGTGCATCAACATTATCCAGCACTTCATCGGCCAGATAGTCAGACAGATGGCTGGCGTTGATACCTGAAAGCCGGCGTGCTGAGTGGTGCGCTGAGGAGTTACTGTTTTGGCGTGCAGACAGCGCGATGAGTTGCAGCGCAGTCGCCCAACCGGCGACATCGTCACACAGACTGTTGCTCTCGGTATGATCGAGAGGTGAATTGAGACGATGGTCGAAAAACTGTTTCGCTTCATTGTGCGTAAAAGCGAGTTGTTGGCTGCCGATTTCCAGCAGTTGATCGCGCACGCGTAAATTGGCGATGCCCAGCTGTGGCAAATTACGCGACAACACGATAAGCGTCAGATTTTCTGGCTGATGGCGAATGAAAAAACGCATCGCTTCATGAATGACTGGGTTGGTAATGAGATGGTAATCATCAATCACCAAAAACAGCGGACGATGCCACTCCACCATTTCGATAAACAGTTGGGCAAACAGTGCGGTTAAGCTCGAGTATTGGCGTTTTTGCACCATCACTTCGCTGGTAACGCAATGGCCTGAAGTCGCTTGCTGAATGGCCGCTATCAAATAGCTGGCGAAACGTTCTTGCTGGTTATCGCCCTCATCAAGGGAATACCAACCTAATTCATTTTTCCCCGCCGCCCATTGAGAAACCAGAGTTGTTTTTCCATAACCCGCCGGGCTGGTTACCAGGGCCACTCGATAATTATTGGCTGTTGTTAATTTCATCAACAGTCGGTCGCGGACCACGGTATTTTCCAGACGCACTGGACGACTTAATTTGGAAGGAATCAGCATGGTCTATCACTTCACTGTGTAAGAAATATGTACGAATGTGATTTTTTTTACGCTTCGTAATTAATACTTACTACAAAGTCGACCAGTTTGGAGGTTATTGCAAGAATGTTGACGGTTTGAGGCACGGTAAGTTGCTGCGGGTCACAAATCTATTCATTGGACGAATTCAAACTGTAAGCGTCACTCATGAGAAGGATACTTCAGGGCTTGTGGGCATTTTCGATTATAGCGCCTAACTTTAAGTGGCGACGATCACACTTTTAGCTACTCCCTACACCTCCTCCCTCCCTAACCCCCCCTCAGGAGGAGGAATTAGCCCTGGCCACCCTGCACACTAGCGGGTAATGAATTTAGAACATCCACAGGACCTGAGCCCTTATGTCACAGACGACCTTCAATAAAGCACAATTTCAGGCTGCACTGACACGTCAGTGGCAGCGTTATGGACTCCAATGTGCGGCCGAAATGAACCCGCAACAATGGTGGCACGCAGTCAGCGGTGCGCTCGCAGAATTGCTGGTCGCTCAGCCGGCCGCTAAACCTGAAAAAAATCAGCGCCACGTTAACTACATCTCAATGGAGTTTTTGATTGGTCGCCTGACCGGTAACAATTTACTGAATCTTGGCTGGTATCAGGAAGTCGCTGATGAACTGAAAGCGTTCGATATCAACCTGAGCGATTTGTTAGAAGCAGAGACTGATCCGGCATTGGGTAATGGTGGATTGGGACGTCTTGCTGCGTGCTTCCTGGATTCAATGGCAACGGTTGGCCAGTCGGCAATAGGTTACGGCCTGAATTACCAGTACGGCTTGTTCCGCCAGTCCTTCAAAGACGGGCAGCAGATGGAAGCGCCTGATGACTGGCATCGCGGTAGCTATCCGTGGTTCCAGCACAATTCAGCGCTCGACGTGCAAGTGGGTGTCGGCGGCAAAGTCATCAAAGATGGCAAGACGGTGCGCTGGGAGCCTGCGTTTGTGTTCCATGGCGAAGCCTGGGATTTACCGGTTGTCGGCTACCGTAACGGCATCTCGCAACCGCTGCGTTTGTGGCAGGCAAAACACGCTCATCCATTTGATTTAACTAAATTCAACGACGGCGACTTCCTGAAAGCAGAGCAACAAGGAATCGACGCCGAAAAACTGACTAAAGTGCTTTATCCGAACGACAACCACCTCAATGGCAAAAAACTGCGCCTGATGCAGCAGTATTTCCAGTGTGCGTGTTCGGTGGGCGATATTTTACGTCGTCACCATTTGGCGGGTCGCAAGCTGGCGGAATTGGCTGATTACGAAGTCATTCAGCTGAATGATACCCATCCGACTATCGCCATTCCTGAGTTGTTGCGTGTGCTTATCGATGAGCACCAGATGAGCTGGGATGATGCATGGGCAATCACCAGCAAAACCTTCGCTTACACCAACCACACGTTGATGCCTGAAGCGCTGGAATGTTGGGACGAAAAACTGGTGAAGGCGCTGTTGCCGCGTCACATGCAGATTATCAATGAAATCAACGATCGTTTTAAAACGTTAGTCAGTAAAACCTGGCCGGGTGACAAAGCCGTATGGGCAAAACTGGCCGTGGTTCACGACAAGCAAGTTCGTATGGCGAATATGTGCGTGGTCAGTGGTTTTGCGGTGAATGGCGTTGCAGCATTGCACTCCGATTTGGTCGTCAAAGACCTGTTCCCGGAATATCACCAATTGTGGCCGAACAAATTCCATAACGTCACCAATGGCATTACGCCACGTCGCTGGATTAAACAGTGCAACCCAGCACTGGCGGCATTGCTCGACAAAAAACTCAAGAAAGAGTGGGCCAACAATCTCGATGTGCTCGAAGGCCTGGAAAAATATGCCGATGATGCGAAATTCCGTAAGGAATACCGTGATATCAAATATCAAAACAAAGTGAAGCTGGCTGCATTTGTCAAAACACGCACGGGGATTGTTATCAGCCCGGATGCGTTGTTTGACGTGCAGATCAAACGCCTGCACGAGTACAAACGCCAGCACCTGAACCTGCTGCACATTTTGGCGCAGTACAAAGAAATCCGTGAAAACCCGACGGCTGCCCGCGTGCCACGTGTGTATCTGTTCGGTGCTAAAGCGGCACCGGGTTACTACCTGGCAAAAAATATCATCTTCGCCATTAACAAAGTCGCGCATGCCATCAACAACGATCCTGTGGTTGGCGACCAGCTTAAAGTGGTATTCCTGCCGGATTACTGTGTCTCTGCAGCAGAGGTAATGATTCCGGCGGCTGATATTTCCGAACAAATCTCCACCGCAGGTAAAGAAGCTTCCGGCACCGGTAACATGAAACTGGCGCTTAACGGTGCACTGACTGTCGGCACGCTGGACGGGGCGAATGTCGAAATCGCTGAGAAGGTCGGTGAGGAAAACATCTTTATCTTCGGCCATACGGTGGAAGACGTGAAAGCGCTTAAAGCCAAAGGCTATGACCCGGTGAAATGGCGTAAGAAAGACAAGGTGCTTGATGCCGTACTTAAAGAGCTGGAGAAGGGCATTTACAGCGACGGTGACAAGCATGCTTTCGACCAGATGCTGCACAGTATTGGCAAAGAAGGCGGCGACCCGTATTTAGTGATGGCCGATTTCACCGCGTATGCGGCAGCGCAAAAACTCGCGGATGCACTGTATCTCGACCAGGATGCCTGGACGCGCGCCGCTATTCTTAACACGGCCCGTTGCGGTATGTTCAGCTCCGATCGCTCAATCCGCGATTATCAGCAACGTATCTGGCAGGCAAAACGCTAAGGGAACGCATGGACAGCAAACGTCTTGATAACGCCGCCCTGGAGGCGGGAATTAGCCCAAACTATATCAACGCCCACGGCAAACCGCAGGCTATTCCTGTGGATACCAAGCAGCGTTTGCTGGAAGCCATGAACCGTACCACCACCTTGAAAAAGGTGGCGGTAACACCGGTGGCAAATGTCCTGGTGTTTACGTCTGGCACTCGCATGGCGACGGCCCTGGAAGGAAGCGGTGAGTACACCTGGCAACTGACTACGGAAGAGGGCAAACAGCATAAAGGGCATGCACAGGCAGGCAAAAAGATGGTGCTGCCTGCAACACTGCCAGAAGGCTATCACGACCTCACGGTTAGCCAGAATGAGCATCACTGGCAGTGTCGCGTCATTGTTGCGCCAAAGCGTTGTTATGAACCCGCGGCGCTAATGCAGAATGAAAAACTGTGGGGCGCGTGTGTTCAGCTTTACACCTTACGTTCTGCGTATAACTGGGGTATTGGTGATTTCGGTGATTTGCAGCGCATGCTGGTGGATGTGGCAAAGCGAGGAGGGGCGTTTATCGGCCTGAATCCTATCCACGCGCTGTATCCTGCGAACCCAGAAAGTGCCAGCCCGTATAGCCCGTCATCGCGCCGTTGGTTGAACGTGATTTATATCGACGTGAATGCGGTTGATGACTTCTTACTCAGTGATGAAGCGCAGACGTGGTGGAAAATGCCTACCACGCAGCAAATGCTGAGTGAAGTCCGCGACGTGCAGTGGGTGGATTACTCCACCGTCACCGTACTGAAAATGGCCGCGCTGCGAATGGCGTGGAAGCAGTTCTCTTTACGTGGTGCACGTGACGAACAGGTCGTCGCATTCCAGGCGTTTGTACAGCAGGGCGGTGATAGTCTGTATTACCAGGCAGCTTTCGATGCCCTGCACGCTTATCAAGTCAAAGAAGATGAAATGCGTTGGGGCTGGCCAGTTTGGCCGGAAGGTTTCCGCGATGCACATAACCCGGAAGTTAACGCCTTCTGCACCGAACATCGTGACGAAGTGAATTTCTATCTGTGGCTGCAATTCCTGGCTTACACCCAATTCGAAGCTTGCTGGCAAACCAGTCAGGGCTTCAAGATGCCGATTGGTCTGTATCGTGATTTAGCGGTTGGCGTGGCAGAAGGCGGCTCGGAAACCTGGTGTGACCGTGAACTCTATTGCCTGAAAGCCTCAGTAGGTGCACCACCGGATATTCTCGGCCCGCTTGGGCAGAACTGGGGTTTGCCACCGATGGACCCGCATGTGATTGCTGCGCGTGCCTATCAGCCGTTTATTGATCTGTTGCGTTCCAACATGACCAGCTGCGGTGCCTTGCGCATTGACCACGTTATGTCGATGCTGCGTTTGTGGTGGATCCCCTACGGTGAAACCGCAGATAAAGGCGCTTACGTGCATTATCCGGTGGACGATTTGCTGTCGATCCTGGCACTGGAAAGTCAACGCCATCACTGCATGGTTATCGGTGAGGATCTGGGTACGGTTCCAGTAGAGATAGTCGGTAAGCTGCGTGACAGCGGAGTTTACTCCTACAAAGTGCTCTATTTCGAACACGACGAGGAAAAGCAGTTCCGTGCACCTCTTGCCTGGCCGAAACAGTCGATGGCGGTTGCTACCACCCACGATTTACCGACACTGCGTGGTTACTGGGAAAGTGGTGACCTGACGTTGGGTAAAACCCTGGGTCTGTATCCTGATGAAGAGATGCTGGCTGAGTTGTATCAGGATCGCGAACGTGCCAAGCAAGGTTTGTTGGATAGTTTGCATGAATACGACTGCCTGCCAAAACGCGCCGGACATAAAGCCTCGTTGATGGCGATGACGGGTAGGCTAAATCGCGGCATGCAACGTTACATTGCAGACAGTAATAGCGCCCTGTTGGGCCTGCAACCGGAAGATTGGTTAGGTATGCCTGAACCGGTGAATATTCCAGGTACCAGCTATCAGTACAAAAACTGGCGACGCAAGTTGTCGACTTCGCTTGAGGCAATGTTCGCAGACGATGAAGTGAATAAGTTGCTGAAGGATTTGGATAAGAGACGCAAGAAGAGATAAACAAAAATGACACCCCCGCAACGCGTAACACCGTTCACTTAAGCCAATGAATGAGGGGAAACACCGGGATTGGGTTCCCGGAGGGACGCCAAACCCGGTGGTCGCCCCGGATATCTCGTTCTTAAACTAACGGTGTTACCCGCAACGCGGGGGGGGGGTAAATGACGATGTGTAGGGTGGATAAACGCAAGCGTTATCCACTTTTTAATCAGTAGTACGAGTGCTCACCACGCTGGTGTTCGGTTAAATCACGAACGCCTTTCAATTCAGGGAACTCTGCCAGCAGTTGTTTTTCGATGCCTTCTTTCAGGGTCACGTCGACCATTGAACAGCCGTTACAGCCGCCGCCGAATTGCAGAATGGCCAAACCTTCATCGGTAATTTCCATCAGCGTGACACGACCACCGTGGCCTGCTAGTTGCGGGTTAACCGTGGCTTGCAGCATGTACTCAACGCGTTCCATTAACGGCGCATCATCAGTAACCTTACGCATTTTGGCGTTTGGCGCTTTCAGTGTTAGCTGTGAACCGAGTTGGTCGGTAACGAAATCAATTTCGGCTTCTTCAAGATAAGGTGCGCTTAACTCATCAACATATGCGGTCAACTGCTCAAATTTGAGTGCAGTATCTGATGCTTCAACCGCATCCGGCGGACAGTAGGAAACCCCGCACTCCGCATTTGGAGTACCAGGATTAATGACGAATACGCGAATTTGCGTCCCTTCTTCCTGACCTGCCAGCAGTTTGGCAAAGTGGGATTGTGCTGTATCGGAAATACGGATCATAACGATTGCTCAATAGTTGACTATTTTAGTCGGTTATAATACGCCCATCATCGAGGGTCTACAAGGTTCGACAAAGGCACCACACCTGGATAGTCGCCGCGCCCTGCTTTTTCAGCAGCCGCGCAATTTCCGCCACCGTACTGCCCGTCGTGACGACATCATCCACAATAATTATATGGCGGCCTGCCACCGGAAAATCAACCCTGAAAGCGCCTTTTAGATTGTTTCGTCGCATTCTGGCGTTGAGTTGATGCTGCGTATGCGCGACCCGAACCCGTCTTACCCCCTTTGGGAAATAGTCACACTGCAGCCAGCGTGAAAGATAATTTGCCAGCAGGTCACTTTGGTTAAAGCCACGACGCCAGGCACGACGTGAATGCAGCGGAACACTGACCATACAATCAGGTTTGCACCAGCGTTGCTGGTGTTTTGCTTCAAGCACGCGCAGCATCAGTAACCGCGCCAGAGCCGGCGCTAGCGCAACGGTGCCGTTGAATTTAAATCGCTGCACGAGTTGATTGAGCGGTGGGCAGTAATCTGTGACGAACAGCAGTGAATCCCATA
Organism: Buttiauxella sp.; assembly: GCF_035271705.1. Classification (GTDB taxonomy): domain Bacteria; phylum Pseudomonadota; class Gammaproteobacteria; order Enterobacterales; family Enterobacteriaceae; genus Buttiauxella. The sequence goes on along the minus strand of NZ_DATERI010000180.1, from coordinate 6,749 downwards.
CGGGAGGTTTTAGCAGGCAGCGCCCGCAAGGCAAATGCGTGTTGCCGCTGGGTAACCCGCAGCGAGGGCAACACGGTGGCGTTGTGTGTAATGCCCGGGTACAGCGTGAGCAAATTCCCCAATGCGCACAGGCGAGTGGCATCTGGCATAGCCAACATAGCCCTGGGATTGTTAGCATATTCGCTTCCTTGCAGAACAAAAAGAGAACAGTAACTGATGAGTAAGCTTTGGTGGCAGACAAAAGGTGAAGGAAAAGACGATCTTGTGCTGCTGCACGGATGGGGATTGAACGCGGAAGTGTGGCATTACATTTGCGAGGAATTAAGCTCGCATTTTCGTCTTCATCTTGTCGACTTACCCGGTTATGGCCGCAGCCAGGATTTTGGTGCACTGAGTCTGGAAGAAATGGCCGAGACGGTATTGGCTCAAGCGCCGGAAAAGGCTATTTGGCTGGGTTGGAGTTTGGGTGGGCTGGTGGCAAGCCAGATTGCGTTAACCCATCCACAGCGCGTGAGAGGGCTGGTGACTATGGCTTCCTCGCCTTGTTTCACTGCACAGCATGACTGGCCGGGCATCAAGCCTGAAATTCTGGCGGGTTTCCAGCAGCAATTGAGTGAAGATTTTCAGCGTACCGTGGAGCGCTTTTTGGCATTACAAACGCTAGGTACGGAAACTGCGCGCCAGGATGCACGCCGTTTAAAAGCTGTAGTGCTGGAACAACCTATGCCGAGTGTTGAGGTATTAAACGGTGGCCTGGAAATCCTGAAAACAGCAGATTTACGCCAGGCACTGAGCCAGCTAACGCTGCCATTTTTACGCTTGTACGGGCATCTTGATGGGCTGGTGCCGCGTAAAATCGCGGGCTTGTTGGATGAACAATGGCCGCAAAGTGAAGCAGTGATTTTCCCTAAAGCCGCCCATGCGCCGTTTATTTCTCATCCGCAGGAATTTTGCCAGGTGCTTGAGGAGTTTCAGAAGCAGTTTAGTTAGCTTCATCCACCCTCTACACAACATTTACGCCCGCAGTGCCCAGACTTCCCGAATACATTTCTTGCCTTCCGGGCAGCTTTTACAGCTACCTGTCAGGCAATCACTCGGGTCTTCGATGCTACGTATTGCTTTGCCCATCGCTTCAAGACGGCTCAGCATCGCATTCACCAGCGGCAGAGGAGTGGCAAGCTGTTGGCTAATCTGCGTTGCATCCATGCGCCCTTGTAGCGCTAGCGCATCACGAATCTCAATTAAACTCGCCATGTTTCCTCCTAATGACAATCACTAGTGCTGGTTTCACAGCAGGCTGCCACTTTACGTGGCGACATCAGGCTGACGTTCACGCGGCTACGCGCCCGACGCAAACCACCCATTAACAGTACATTGAACAACACCACCGCGAAGATACACACCACGCTATATTGCGGATGCGCATTAAACGTCACGGTCTGGTAGTAGAGCGTAGAAAGCGAGTAAGCAATGTTCAGCCCCCACAGCACTGAGAACATCATCCAGCCACGGCTCGATTCACGGGCGACTGCACCCATCACGGAAATACAGGGGATGTAGAGCAACACGAAAATCAGGTAGCTGTAAGCGGCTTGCGCGCTACCAAATTTGCTGCTCATAACGCCCATCGCGCCGCTTGCCATTTCACCGTCGCCTTTACTGGCTTCGATTGGGTTAGCCAGCACGCTCAGGCTAAAGGTGTCTTTCAGGCTCTGCCAGGTTTCGCCTGCGGAGGTGCCTAACTCATCGAATAAGTTGAAGTTTGCTGCATCAAAGGCTTCTTGATGCATATCTTCAGCGGTGTAGAGAGTGTTGAGCGTCCCGACGACGACTTCTTTCGCCATGGCTCCGGTGAACAGACCCACCGTCGCTTGCCAGTTATCTTCATGCACACCAATGGGTTTCAGTAACGGTGTGAGTACCCGGCTAACCGACGCCAGTGCCGAGTCGTTAATGTTGTCCACTTCTTTGCCGCTAAACGAGAAGCTATTCAGCGCACCAATGAAAATACTGACGATGACGATAACTTTACCGGCACGCAGCACGAAACCTTTCAGGCGTTGCCAGGTTTGCAGCAACAAGCTTTTCAGGTGGGGAACGTGGTACACCGGCAGTTCCATAACAAACGGCGTGGCTTCTCCGCGCATGATGGTGTGTTTGAGCATCAGGCCTGTGAGGATAGCCATCACAATGCCAAGAATGTAGAGCGAGAAGACGACCAATGCGCCTTGTTGACCAAAGAAAGCGGCGGCAAATACCGCAAAAATTGCCAGTCGCGCACCACACGACATAAACGGCGCCATCATGATGGTCATCAGGCGTTCACGTGGAGCATCCAGCGTACGCGCACCCATGACTGAAGGGACGTTACAGCCGAATCCAACAATTAACGGTACGAATGATTTACCCGGTAGGCCGAGCGATTGCATCAGGCGGTCCATAACAAATGCTGCACGCGCCATGTAACCGGAGTCTTCAAGGAATGACAGGAACAGATACATCATGCCGATTTGCGGCACCAACGGCAGCACGGTGTTAATACCGCCGCCGATACCCTGCGCGAGGAAAATTGTTAGCCAACTTGGGAAGTGCAATGTTGCGCCAATCCACTGAATACCGTGGATAAAGATAGCTGCAGAACCACCGTCGAAAATCGGCTGCAACGCGCCGCCGATGTTAATCGCCAGCAAGAACATCAGATACATTACCAGCAGGAAAATGGGCAAACCGAGGAAGCGGTTAAGGATGATTTTATCCATCATCGCGGTTAAACGATGCGGTTCGGCGGTCAGACTGTTGCTGATTGAATCGCAGATAGTGGCAATCGTTTGATAACGTGCATCCGCAATCAGCAGTGCCGGATCTTCATTTTCTTCTGCGAGTTGAGCACGAATCACATCCAGTTTGTCGGTGGCGTGACCGGCATATTCACGGCTATAGATGTCGCCTTCAAGGATTTGCAGTGCCAACCAACGACGCTGCTGCGCGGGCATATCCGCAGGCATTTCTACGGCAAGTTTGGCTGCTTCTTCCAGTAATCTCGGGGGATAAAGCACCAGATCGGTCTGCGCATTCGGCTGGCGGCGGTCGATTGCCAGTTTCAGGCCTTCCATGCCACGGCCACGGGTCGAAACCAGTGGAACGACAGGGCAACCCAGTCGTGCCGCAAGCGCATCAATATCAATACGGATATCTTGCTTCTCGGCAATATCGAGCATGTTGAGCGCGACTACACAGGGGATCCCCAGCTCGAGAAGTTGCAGCGTCAAATACAGATTGCGTTCGAGATTCGACGCATCAATCACGTTTATCAGCAGGTCTGCATCACCGCCCAAAATGTAGTGGCAGGCAATTTGTTCATCCAGAGAAGTCTGCGATGAAATGGTGGTTAGCGAGTAAGTACCCGGCAAATCGACCAGAGTGACTTGATGTGCAAGCGTTGAAAACTGACCTTCTTTACGTTCAACAGTAACGCCTGCCCAGTTACCCACTCGTTGGCGTGAACCTGTGAGTTGGTTGAATAACGTGGTTTTCCCGGAGTTAGGGTTACCGATTAATCCGATGGTTAATTTTTTCATTTTATTCGTGAACCTAAAGAAAATAGCAACGAGCGCTCGCGCTCACCCGCCAATCAGGCCATGGCTTCAACGTGTAGTAATTCGAGATCTTTTTTGCGCAAAACCAAACTGACGCGACGCGTTTCGATATGAATGGGATCGCCAAAAGGCGCGATACGTACAACGTTAAATGACGAGCCAGGCAACATACCGAGTGATAATAATTTCTGGCGATATGACGGGCTAATTTCGCTGGCAAAGCCGGTAATCTTCCACGAACTACTTGGCAAGAATTGCATTGGACCTACTTAGAGCTGGGCTCTTTAATTACGCTATACCCGTCATACTTCAAGTTGCATCTTTGTTGGCTGCGTATAACGAGAAAATCGTTGGATAGAGGAGAATTAACGAACAATCCGATGATAATGAGAATGGTTTCTGTCTTCAATGATTATTTTAGCAATGAATAATACGGTTTATTTTATTTGCCTATGCGTGATGGCTAATTCAATTTGTGATGTGGGTAACAGTGATTTTGATAAAACTCAATAAATAACAATGAGTTGAAATTTATTTCAAATAATAATTATATTGTGTTTTCTCAGTTAATGTTGTCATGATATTTCATGTGTTACATATTTGATCAATATTAGTGTTGGTTTATATTTTCGAGAAAATTGATCCATCTCAAACTCATTCTATTTATTGATGAATTACTGAGGCGATAATGAAATGTTATTAACTCGTGAACGGGGATTAAAAAGACAAATTGTGCTTATTTTGGTTTCGGTGAAATAAACATACACTCATCCCGACCCTCCCCTGGTGAGCAGGAGAGGGTGGAATCAACGATTAGCGTTTCTTACCGAGTGCTGCAGCCAGTGCATCACTCATCGCAGAGTTACCGCTACTGCTTGTTGCGGAGTTATCACGCCCGCGAGGTTTCTGCTGTTGTGCCGGACGGCGTTCGTTTTGTTCGCGCGGTGCGCTGCCACGGCGGTTGGACTCGCCTGGTTGCTCATCAAGACGCATTGTGAGTGCAATACGCTTACGCGCCAGATCCACTTCCATCACTTTCACTTTGACGATATCACCGGCTTTCACCACTTTGTGTGGGTCGTCGATGAACTTGTCTGAAAGCGAGGAGATGTGAACTAAACCGTCCTGATGGACGCCGATATCCACAAATGCGCCAAAGTTGGTCACGTTGGTGACCGCCCCTTCCAGCACCATACCGAGCGTCAGGTCGTTCATGGTTTCTACGCCATCAGCAAACTTCGCGGTTTTGAACTCTGGACGAGGGTCACGGCCTGGTTTTTCGAGCTCTTTGATGATGTCGGTCACCGTAGGTACACCGAAACGCTCATCGGTGAATTCACGGGCGCTCAGGCCGCGCAATGCTTCACCGTTGCCCATCAAGTTCTGCAATGCTTGTTCGGTCGCCGCCAGGATACGTTCGACAACCGGGTACGCTTCCGGGTGAACCGTTGAAGCATCCAGCGGGTTATCACCGTGATTGATGCGCAGGAAGCCCGCGCACTGCTCAAAGGCTTTCGGCCCAAGGCGGCTCACTTTGAGCAACTGCTGACGATTCTTGAAGCGGCCATTTTCATCACGCCAGTTCACGATGTTCTGCGCCATCATGCGCGTTAAGCCCGCGACACGGGTTAACAACGGCACCGATGCGGTATTCAGATCAACACCAACGGCATTTACGCAGTCTTCGACAACCGCATCCAGCCTTTTCGCCAGTTGTGACTGGCTCACATCGTGTTGATACTGGCCAACACCGATAGATTTCGGGTCGATTTTCACCAGTTCCGCTAACGGGTCTTGCAGGCGACGCGCAATCGACACCGCTCCACGAATCGATACATCGAGGTCCGGGAATTCCAGAGCCGCCAGTTCTGATGCGGAATAGACGGAAGCGCCCGCTTCACTGACAATGACTTTCTGCGCAGTGACTTTCGGGAACTGTTGCTGCACATCGAGGAAGAAGCGCTCGGTTTCGCGCGATGCGGTACCGTTGCCGATAGCGACCAGTTCGACGTTGTGTTTTTCACACAGCGCAGCAACCGCAACTGCGGCTTTTGCAGCTTGCCCGGTGTGGGGATAAATGGTGTCAATGGCGACCACTTTACCGGTTGAATCTACAACCGCCACTTTCACACCGGTACGCAGGCCCGGATCGAGACCCATCGTGGCGCGCAGGCCCGCGGGTGCCGCCATCAGCAGATCATGAAGGTTACGGGCGAAAACGTTAATGGCCTCGTCTTCGGCGCGTTCACGCACGGTGCCCATTAGCTCAGTTTCGAGGTGCATCAGTACTTTAATACGCCAGGTCCAGCTCACGACGGCACGACGCCAGGCATCCGCCGGGGCATTGTTCAGACGCAAAGCAAGATGGTCGATAATTAACTGTTCGCAATAGCTTTCACGCGGTGGTTCGTCGTGCTGCGGATCGGCATTCAGCGCAAGCTGTAAAATACCTTCGTTGCGGCCACGGAACATGGCGAGAGCGCGGTGAGAAGGAGCGGTTGCAATCGGTTCGTGATGGTCGAAATAGTCACGGAATTTCGCGCCTTCCTCTTCTTTTCCACTCACCACGTTGGCAACCAGGTGGGCGTTTTTCCAAAGATAGTTACGGACTTTTGCCAGCAGTGCTGCATCTTCGGCAAAACGTTCCATCAGAATGTAGCGAGCGCCATCCAGGGCGGCTTTGGTATCGGCAACGCCTTTATCGGCATCAATGAAACGAGCGGCTTCTTCTTCAGGTGTGTGCGACGGCTCATTCCAAAGCAACTCGGCCAGTGGCTCAAGACCTGCTTCAATCGCAATTTGTCCGCGCGTACGACGTTTTTGCTTATACGGTAAATAGAGGTCTTCGAGCTCGGTTTTGCTCAGCGTGCCATTAATGGCTGCGGCGAGTTCGTCACTCAATTTGCCTTGTTCGGTAATGGATTTTAGGATCGTCTGACGACGGTCTTCTAATTCACGGAGATAGCTCAGGCGGGTCTCTAACTGACGCAGTTGCGTGTCATCCAGACCGCCGGTGACTTCCTTACGATAACGTGCAATAAACGGCACGGTGTTCCCTTCATCAAGCAGGCGAACGGCAGCTTCTACCTGTTCGGCTCTGGCCTGAAGTTCACCCGCAATAATGCGGCAGAGCGAATCTTTCATCATGGCTTT
>NZ_DATERI010000179.1:0-14616 GCF_035271705.1 Buttiauxella sp. | reverse complement strand
CTGCTTGGTCACTCTTCAAGACTTGATATTTTTTTGATACCCGAAGGTATCTGAGATATCAATCCTGCGAGTGCCCACACAGATTGTCTGATAAATTGTTAAAGAGCAGTGAGTTGGCCGCTTTCGCTTGCTAACTCGAGGAGACGTATATTACGTTTTCCTCTTTCAGAGTCAAGCGTTTATTTTCGCTTTTCATCTGGCTGACAAGCCGGTTTGTAAGCCGTTGTGCCGTGTCAGTGGAGGCGCAGTATAGGGATTTTCTGGAAGCTGACAACCCCTATTTTCAATTTTTATTTCAACCGTCGATTTTTTATTCAAAATTGCTAGAAACAGCCAGTTTTTCTAGCCTTGGGAAGCCATAACGCTGCAAAACGGGCGTTAATTGTGCAATCTCAGGGGTTAGCCCCATACAGAATGCAATATTCTCATCGGCAGATGATGCATTCGGAGATTCATGCTCCAGAAGCCATACAGTACGGCGAGCAATCGCTGCGCCTGAATCTATCAACCTGGTACCTTCTGGAAGGACTTGCAGCAACTCTTCTTCTAATAGAGGGAAATGGGTGCAACCTAATACTACTGTATCTGGCGGCTCCTTCATTCGTAGCCACGGACGAAGAATCTTGCGCAGTTCCTCAAGGTCAACAGGTTGACCATGTAACTTGGCTTCTGCTAATTCCACCAACTCTGCAGAGCCGAGCATTTCAATTCTGCATTCCGACGCAAAGCGCGCGACCAACTCGTGAGTATAAGGACGGCGAACCGTACCGCGAGTCGCCAGTAAACCCACAACACCATTAGTCGTCAGACGCGCAGCTGGTTTAATCGCAGGGACAACGCCTACAACCGGGAAAGCAAACTTTTCACGCAGAGCGGGAAGCGAAACGGTACTCGCCGTATTACAGGCGATAATGGCGAGAGCGAGTGGGTAACGTTCCTGAACCGCAGTAACAATTTCGACTACGCGCTCAACAATAAACTCTTCGCTTTTCTCGCCATAGGGGAATGCTACATTATCGAAAGCATATATGTAGTGCAGGTCAGGCAAAAGCTGCCGGACTTCATCATACACAGAAAGCCCACCGACACCGGAGTCAAAAACCAGTACGGTGGGACGTGTATTAGAAGGTATAGCTGCCAGAGAGGTAGTATTCCCGTCCTGGGGTTTGATAGCCATAAACCGTCTCGTAATCTTTATCGAACAGGTTGGCGATTCTACCACGAACGGTTAGCTCAGAGGTGAGCGGATATGATGCGGCAACATCAACTGTGCTGTAACTCGGCAAAATTTGCTGAGTGGGGTTGTAAGCAGAGGTGTTGTTATCATAGCGTTTTCCGTAATACTGCCACGCTACATCCATATTTACGTTAAACATCGTCCAGTCGAGCTGGTATTTTGCCTGGCGCTTAGCGCGACGAGCCAGCACTTCATCATTCTGGTCATCACGGGGATCCATATACTGCAGCGTTACCTTGTGGGTAAAGATGCCAGTCTCAAGACTCCCGGTCCATTCAAGCCCTTTGATGGTCGCAGACTTGATGTTGTCATAAGCCCCAGCATAAGTGACGGGATCGGAATAGTAGGTAATCAGGTTCTCAATCGTGTAGTGATAAGCCGACAGGCGCCAGTCCAATGGACCGGTCAAGCCTTCAAGCCCTGCTTCCCATTGACTGGATTCTTCTGGTTTCAGATTCGGGTTGGAATCGATACCAAAGCGCGTGGAGCCATACTGCTGCCCCAGCGATGGCGCAAGGAACCCTGTACCGTAAGAAACAGTGGCACGATATCCTTCCACGAACTCCCAGCCTGCCGCCGTCTGCCACGTGCCATGCCAGCCGAATTGCTCGTCATGATCTTCACGACCAGAGGCTTCTAAAGTCACATCACCAAACTGCTGCTGCCCACTCAGGTAGACGCCGGTGTTGTCGCGTTGATAGCTATCAGATACAACAGTGTCAGAAGAGGTCAGACGCTGTTGCTGCCAGTCCACCCCAGCACTGATAGAGCCGTTCCCAACCAGGAAGTTGTTACCCCATTGGATGTTGCTCTGGGTCATGCGGTCGAGGGTCGTACCATCGTTATAGCGGCCAAACTCACTGCTATAGTTGTAGTCCTTCACTTTTTGATAGCTTGCCAACAGCTGCGAAGAATAGATTCCAGAATGGTAACGCAGGCCAGCATCGTAATTTTGGTTATAGAGTTGATGCTCATCGGCGCTATACGCTGGCGTAAATGGAGGAGCACCTAAATCATAATCGCTGTTGTTGGTGTAACCGTAGGTGCGGAAGAAGCCATCAAACTCATCGCTAAATTTGTGCTCAAGACCCGCCCAATAGCTTTTGCTACGGTAGCCATCGCTGTCGTTATCACCGCTATAAGTCGAGTGCGGCTGCACGTTGAAGCCTTTAGTGGATTCATACGCGCCAGAAACTGTCGCCACAGTATCACCAAAACGTTTACGCAAAGTACCGTCGTACTGCTGGTAGCTATTGGAACCGACACCTGCATTGATCTGCGATTTTTCTTCATCGGTCTGGGTGATGATGTTCACCACACCACCAATCGCACCGGAACCATAAACGGCGGAGCGTGGGCCACGAATGTATTCCACTCGCTGCACTAAAGAGAGAGGAATTTGGCTGACGTCCGAAGAATTGGAAATACCTGGGCGCGCAAGCGGAACACCATCTACCAACACTAATACATGGCTGGCACTCGTTCCGCGAATAGACATAGAGGAGCTTTGCCCCAAACCACCGTACTGCGCAATATCGACACCCGGTAAACGGCGCATCACATCATTAAGTGATTTTGCCTGCCATTGGTCGATATCTTCCCGGGTCACAACATCAGTTGGAGCAAGAACAGTATTCACAGGTTGTTGAAAACGGTTTGCCGTTACCACCAAAGTTTCGTCAGAATTGCTGTCTTGCGCCCAGCCTGAAAAAGCCGTTACGGACAGAGCCGTAAGCAGCGAAAGTTTCTTTACCATCATTTTTAATAAGCATCCGCTTTCCAATAAGGATGCCGCAGACATAACCGATAGCACGCGATAGTTATGCAGATTGCGACGTATACCGGCAGGTCTTCGGGCTTGGATGTGCTATCTGGATGATGACTTCCCACTTATATAAGCAGTGTCTGCATATTGCACTCATCCCACAATTCCTTACCGCTGCGCGTCAGCCCCAGAATTACACTGGGTTCCCTTTTAACTCATACAAAAAGAGGCCGGAATCGCTATGCTACGATTTTGTTACCAAGTTTGTCTAGAAACATCAAAATGCAACAGCGCTGGACATCACGTGCCTATTCCCTACAATCGCCGCGTAGTTTGACTTCATTAACAGGTAGGCGCTATGACCCCCGAACATCTCCCAATTGAACAGTACGACGCGCAACTGGCCGAAAAAGTCGCCCGCTTGCAAAGCATGATGGCACCTTTTGCGGCACCTGCACCGGAGGTGTTTCGCTCGCCAGTCAGCCATTACCGGATGCGTGCCGAATTCCGCATCTGGCACGATGAAGACGACCTGTACCACATCATGTTTGACCAGCAAACTAAGCAACGTATTCGGGTCAATAGCTTCCCGGCAGCCAGTTCGCTTATCAATGCGTTGATGCCTGCAATGCTCGACGGTGTTCGTGACATCCCTGCCCTGCGCTATAAACTTTTCCAGATCGATTATCTGACGACAGTGAGCAACCAGGCGATTGTTTCACTGCTTTATCATCGCAAGCTTGGTGAAGAGTGGCAGCAGCATGCCCAAGCGCTGCGCGACAATCTGCACGCTCAGGGTTTCAACGTTCATTTGATTGGCCGCGCGACCAAAACCAAGATCGCGCTGGATCAGGACTTCATTGATGAACGCTTGACCGTTGCCGGTAAAGAGATGATTTATCGCCAGGTTGAGAACAGCTTTACCCAGCCTAACGCTGCGATGAATGTTCATATGTTGGAATGGGCGCTGGATGCGACTCAAGGTTCAAAAGGCGATCTGCTGGAGCTTTACTGCGGCAACGGTAACTTCTCGCTGGCTCTGGCACGGAATTTCAATCAAGTGCTGGCAACCGAAATTGCCAAACCTTCTGTGGCTGCAGCGCAATACAACATTGCCGCTAACCAAATCGATAATGTGCAAATTATCCGCATGGCGGCAGAAGAGTTTACTCAGGCGATGAATGGCGTACGTGAGTTTAACCGCCTGAAAGGCATTGATCTGAAAAGCTATCAGTGCGAAACCATTTTTGTCGATCCACCTCGCAGCGGCCTGGATGCTGACACTGTGAAAATGGTGCAGGCGTATCCACGCATCCTCTATATCTCCTGCAACCCGCAAACCCTTTGCGAGAACCTGGAGATATTGAGCGAAACCCATAACGTGTCACGTTTGGCGCTATTCGACCAATTCCCCTACACACACCATATGGAATGCGGCGTGTGGCTAACACGCAAATAGCAAAACGGACGCCGAGGCGTCCGTTTTTAGTTTTTTCTTGGATGTTTCTTCCCGCGTGATTATTCCGTCACCTGCGATTTACGAGCGCGGACTTTAAAACCAATCCAGAACAACAGGGCGACTGAAAGCACCGCAGGCAAGAAGTTCGATCCAATCGCTGGGTACTCTGCACGCACAACTGCGCTATATAGCAACACACCCAACACGAAACAAGCTGCGGCAATACTAGGCAAACCCACCGGCATCGTGCGATTTAGGTAGCGTTGATGCAAACAGTACACGGTAAGCAGCAGCGCAATAATTGGGAAAATGGAAAACGGCACAACCGAGCTAAACACAGCGGCAAATGTACCGTTGATCGACAAGCCCGCGATAAACGCTAGCCCGAGCGTACCTCTATCTTGTAACTGTTTCATTGCTCTTCCTTCACTCTTCAGATATTTGAGCTATTGCCATTTTTTCTTGCTCCCGGCGATACCAGTAATACGCACCTTTAGAAATCATGCGCAACTGAAGCACCAGGCGCTCTTCAAGCTGACGACGCTGATCGGCATCAACGTCCAACGCTTCGGCACCAGCACTAAAGACAATCGTAACCATCGCTTCTGCCTGCGCCTCAGTAAAGCTGCGTGGCATACGATTTTCGAGTTCCAGATAGTCAGCAAGTTCCGCAATAAAATGCTGAATTTCACGCGCGACGGCGGCACGGAATGCTGCTGACGTTCCAGAACGCTCCCGCAACAACAAACGGAACGCGTTGGGATTATTACCGATAAATTCCATAAATGTTGAGACAGAGGTACGAATTACGCTACCTCCTTTGGCAATTCGTTGGCGAGCCTGGCGCATTAACTGACGCAGCATCAGGCCGCTCTCGTCAACCATCGTCAGCCCAAGTTCATCAACGTCACGGAAATGGCGATAAAACGATGTTGGCGCAATTCCAGCCTCACGGGCGACCTCGCGCAAACTCAGGCTGGCAAAACTCCGTTCAGCACTTAATTGGCTAAACGCGGCTTCTACCAGAGAACGCCTGGTTCTTTCTTTTTGTTGCGCTCTTACACCCATCATGTTGCCTGAATTCCCCAAACCAAACTGGCACTATATCAGAACCCAACGCTACAGCCTCTAAACAGGATTGTGAATGATTGTTTACGGGAGCGCCCTCGCGTAACAGAGGAAAAAGCACAAGGAGAATTGGGTTATACCGCTGTTGATGTTACCATCGTGTTGCTTTTATGTATAAGAACAGGTAAGCCTTACCATGTCACACACCTACGATTATGACGCAATAGTAATTGGTTCCGGCCCGGGCGGCGAAGGCGCTGCAATGGGACTGGTGAAACTTGGAGCAAGGGTAGCCGTGGTTGAGCGCTACCATAATGTGGGTGGCGGTTGTACCCACTGGGGAACCATCCCTTCCAAAGCCCTCCGCCACGCAGTTAGCCGCATTATCGAATTTAATCAAAACCCTTTATACAGCGACCACACTCATCTTCTCCGTTCTTCCTTCGCCGATATTCTTAATCACGCCGACAGCGTTATTAACCAACAAACTCGCATGCGCCAGAGCTTCTATGAGCGCAACCGCTGCGAGATGTTGCAGGGCGATGCACGTTTTGTAGATGAACACACTATTTCACTAGAATGCCCCGATGGTTCAGTGGAAATGATCACCGCTGAAAAGTTCGTGATAGCGTGTGGCTCACGACCTTATCGTCCGCCAGAAGTCGATTTCAGCCATCCACGCGTGTACGACAGCGACTCCATTCTCAATCTGCACCACGAACCACGCCACGTGATTATCTATGGCGCTGGGGTGATTGGTTGCGAATACGCGTCAATTTTCCGTGGCATGAACGTCAAAGTTGATTTGATTAACACCCGCGATCGTCTGCTGGCATTTCTCGACCAGGAGATGTCCGACTCACTCTCTTATCACTTCTGGAACAGCGGCGTCGTCATTCGCCACAACGAAGAGTTTGAGAGTATCGAAGGAGTGGAAGACGGCGTCATTGTTTCGCTGAAATCAGGCAAGAAAGTGAAAGCTGACTGCCTGCTGTATGCCAACGGACGTACCGGTAACACCGATTCATTGTCACTGGAAAGTGTCGGACTGGAGGCGGATGGACGCGGACTGTTGAAGGTCAACAGTATGTACCAGACTGCACAACCGCACATTTATGCTGTGGGCGATGTTATTGGTTATCCAAGCCTGGCATCAGCGGCCTACGATCAGGGCCGAATCGCCGCGCAAGCGATGGTCAAAGGTGAAGCGACCGCTCATCTGATTGAAGATATTCCAACGGGTATTTATACCATTCCGGAAATCAGCTCCGTCGGCAAAACCGAACAGCAGTTGACGTCGATGAAAGTGCCATATGAAGTGGGCCGTGCGCAGTTCAAGCATCTGGCTCGTGCACAAATCGTTGGCATGAACGTGGGTACGCTAAAAATCCTCTTCCATCGCGAGACAAAAGAGATTTTAGGCATTCACTGCTTCGGTGAACGCGCGGCTGAAATTATTCACATCGGCCAGGCGATTATGGAGCAGAAAGGTGGCGGCAACACAATTGAGTACTTTGTTAACACCACCTTCAACTACCCGACCATGGCGGAAGCCTATCGGGTTGCAGCACTAAACGGCTTAAACCGCTTGTTTTAACGCTGGCTCAAAATGGCCATCCATGTGCGTACGGATGGCCTCTGCGAGTTGCTCATAGCGACCACGCAGTGGAGAACCCGGACGATAAACCAGGCCGATAGTCCGGCGCGGTTCTGGTTTATAACACGGCAAATAGACGACACCATCCCGTCTACGCTCATTCGGCACGGCCAGCGCGGGTAACAAGGTAATTCCGCTACCTGCCGCAACCATGTTACGCAGCGTTTCAAGGCTGGTTGCACGGAAATGCGTATCTTCGTCGGCACCCGCTTCAAAGCAGAAACCCAACGCCTGATCACGTAGGCAATGCCCATCTTCGAGCATCAGAAGCTTTTCACCCGCCAAATCCGACAACGGGACGCGGTCGCGATCGGCCCATGGGTGATCCTGGTAAATCGCCAGCATCATCGGCTCGTCGAATAACGGTACTTCAATAAACGCTTCGCTCTCTTTTACCAAAGCTAGAATCGCACAATCAAGCTTGCCGCTATCCAACTGCGCGAGCAGTTGATGGGTTTGCGCTTCGTGAAGGTACATTTCTAGTTTGGGGAAAGTTTTATGTAGCATCGGGATAATCTGCGGCAGCAGATAAGGTCCAACGGTTGGGATCAAACCAATGTGCAGTGGCCCGGACATCGCTTCGCCTTGTTGGCTCGCCATCTCTTTCAGGACTTTCACTTCGCGCAGCACAGTGCGCGCCTGATCCACCAGCAGCAAACCCGCCTGAGTGAACAATACTTTTCGGCTGGTGCGCTCAAGCAACATCACACCGAGTTCATCTTCAAGTTTACGAATCTGGCCGCTCAGCGTTGGCTGACTAACATGGCAGGAATCCGCTGCCCGACGAAAGTGACGATGTTCAGATAACGCCACCAAGTATTCAAGATCACGAATATTCATTCTCTATCCTCCGTCGCCATGATAGTTCATGGCGATAGAAATCATAGCAACGAACGATTATCCCTATCAACTGTTGGTAGTAAATAATAGCCATCAACAGCACAAACCATCCTTGCCCTTGGTTTTGCTGCGGGGACAATCCTGACTCCCTAACTAAGTACTGAAGCCAACGTGAATCATTTAGCGGACATTATGTCCGCTCTTTTTTTATCCGTTATAAACCAAAAAGCCCGGCACAAGGCCAGGCTCTTCTTATCTTGCAACGATTTTAAACCAGACGTTGTTTCGCGTCGGTAATCGCCTGTGCTACCTGTTGAGGTGACACCCCACCTTTTGCTACGCGCTTATCCAGGCAAGATTGCAGTGACAAAATTGGGTAAACATCATCACCGATAGTCGCGCTGAATTTTTGTAAATCAGCGAGCGGTAACGCTTCCAGCGCTTTGCCCTGACGAATCGCTTCCACCACGGCTTCACCTACAATGTGGTGTGCTTCGCGGAACGGAACACCTTTCGCAACCAGGTAATCAGCCAGTTCCGTGGCATTGGCATAGCCCTGTTCAGCAGCTTCTTTACAACGCGGACGTTTCACCTGAATGCCATCCAACACCAACACGGACATATGCAGGCAATCGAACCAGGTATCGAGCGCGTCGAATAAGCCCTCTTTGTCTTCCTGCATGTCTTTGTTATAGGCCAGCGGCAGTCCTTTCAGGGTCATCATCATACCCGTCAGTGCACCCTGCACACGGCCACATTTGCCACGGATAAGCTCTAACGCATCAGGGTTTTTCTTCTGCGGCATCAGTGAAGAACCCGATGTCACACGGTCAGACAGCTCAACAAATCCTGCTTCCCCGGTGTTGAAGAAAATCAGATCTTCAGCAAAACGCGACAAGTGAACCATACCGATAGACGCATCAGAAAGCAGTTCCAGCACGTGGTCGCGGTCTGACACACTGTCCAGGCTGTTACGGGTTGCCGAGGCGAAACCTAACCAACCGGCCAGTTGTTCACGGTCGATTGCATAGGCCGTACCCGCCAGTGCACCGCTACCCAGAGGGCTAACGTCCAGACGTTCGAGCGTGCTT
Organism: Buttiauxella sp.; assembly: GCF_035271705.1. GTDB lineage: Bacteria > Pseudomonadota > Gammaproteobacteria > Enterobacterales > Enterobacteriaceae > Buttiauxella. The sequence continues at coordinate 5,499 of NZ_DATERI010000179.1, read as the reverse complement.
TGCAGACGGCTTTCGTCACGCGCCAGCATTTCTACATACGCCAGACACCAGTGTGCAAACGTCACAGGCTGCGCACGTTGTAAGTGCGTATAACCCGGCATCACGGCATCTTGATTGTTTTCTGCCGTCTCAATCAGGGCCTGTTGCAGTTGGCGAGTCGCCCCCAGCAGCTCACTGATTTGCATTTTGCACCACAGTTTAAGGTCAGTGGCGACCTGGTCATTACGGCTACGGCCAGTGTGGAGTTTTTTACCAAGCTGACCGACTTTATCGATAAGCTTACCTTCCACCCAGCTGTGAATATCTTCCGCATCGCTTTCAAGAATAGCCTGCGGATTAGCCTGAACTTCTTCAAGCAGGAAATTCAGCGCTTGCTCAAGTTCCTGTTGTTCAGCAATTGTCAGAACACCAACCGTAACCAGCGCTTTGGACCAGGCGACAGAACCCACAATGTCAAACTCCGCCAGTCGGTAGTCAAAGCGTAATGAATCATTGAACGATTTGAACCGCTGATCTGCTGCCTGAGTAAAACGTCCACCCCAAAGTGCCATATTGATGCTCCATAAATTAAATGATTCGACTACCGTCAGGCTTTATCGTCGTAGGCAGTTTGAACCCGAGCACTGCCCGGGTTCAAACTGACAAGTAAGATAGCCTGATTATTTCTTCAGTTCGTTCAATGCGCGAATACGTGATGACAGCGAGAACAGACGGATAAAGCCGCCTGCGTGGCTGTGGTCATACACTTCATCTTCACCGAAGGTGGCGAACTCTTCGTTATACAGACTGTTCGGTGATTTTTTCTGTGTCGCCGTTACCTGACCTTTGTAGAGCTCCAGCACGACTTCGCCGTTTACATCAGCGGCCAGTGATTCTGCAGATGCCTGCAGGGATTTACGCAGCGGTGCGAACCAACGACCATCGTAAACCACGTAGGACATTTCCTGGCCCAGTTGCTCACGCCATTTGAAGCTATCACGGTCTAAAACCAACTGCTCAACGCCACGGAGTGCAGCCACCATGATGGTGCCCCCTGGGGTTTCATAGCAACCACGGGATTTAATCCCAACCAGACGGTTTTCTACGATATCAATACGACCGATACCGTGTTTAGAGCCAATTTTGTTCAGCGTTTCCAGGCACTGGAACGGGCTCATGGTTTCCCCATTAACCGCAACAACTTTGCCGTGTTTAACGGTCACAGTGACTTGTTCTGCCTGGTCTGGAGCTTCTTTAGGATCAACAGTCCACACCCAGCAATCTTTGTTTGGTGCATTCCATGGGCTTTCCAGCACGCCACCTTCGGTTGAGATGTGCCATGCGTTTTCGTCACGGCTGTAGATTTTCTCAAGTGAAGCGGTGGTCGGGATATCGCGCTCTTTCAGGTAATCCAGCAGTGCTTCACGGGAACGCAGGTCCCATTCACGCCATGGCGCAACCACTTTCAGATGTGGAGCCAATGCCGCCCACGCAGATTCGAAACGTACCTGGTCGTTCCCTTTACCGGTCGCGCCGTGGCACAGCGCGTCTGCGCCTACTTTATTTGCTACATCAACCAGTGCTTTAGCAATCAGCGGACGTGCCATAGACGTACCCAGCAGGTAGGTGCCTTCGTACAGTGCGCCAGTCTGCAATACCGGATAAACGTAATCGCTGATGAATTCTTCACGCGCATCGACGACGTAGCATTCAGTTGCGCCAGAACGCAGTGCTTTTTGCTCTACGCCTTTCAAGTCTTCACGATCCTGACCGATATCCACCACACAAGCGACCACTTCACAGCCGCCGTAGTTTTCTTTCAGCCATGGAATGATGGCTGAAGTATCAAGGCCGCCGGAATATGCGAGAACGATTTTTTTGATGCCGTGATTTTGCATTATCTTTTCCTTCAAATTCAAATTGATGCGCTAAATTAAGCTAAGATCCGGGTGCCAATGGCTACGCCGTTAAATAAAGAAGGTAACTGCTCCGCGTGACGCCAGGATGCGATATCCACTGGGCGACCCAGAGTGCGTGCTGCATCCAGTGCTGCGTTAACCTTAACAATCATGCCGTCGGTAATAATGCCTTGAGCGATTAATTGCTCAGCTTTGGCCGCCGTCATTTCTGCAATACGCTGCCCTTTGCCATCCAAAATACCGCTAACATCTGACAGCAGAATCAAATCCGCGCCAAGTGTTGCAGCCAGTGCCGTAGCAGCCTGATCAGCATTAACATTCATCAGTTCGCCTTCAGCAGTCACACCAATGGAGCTGACAATTGGCAGAAAACCGGAGTCCAGCAGCGTGGTAATCAGCTTTGCTGAACCTGGTTTTGCCAGACCTACATGGCCCAGTTCTTCGTCGAGTTTGGTCACCGTGACGCTATCGCCATCGCCGAGGCAAAGACCCACACCATTGATGTCATGTTTTTTTGCCCATGCCAACAATGTTTTGTTCGCTGTACCCGCCAGCGCACCGGTAATAATATCAATCTGATCCGCAGGCGTGACACGCAGGCCGTTTTTCTTGGTCACCGGCAAGGAGAGCTTTTTCATCAGCTCATCAACTAAGCAACCACCACCGTGAACAATCACCAGCGGGCGTTGATGGGACTGACGATAGTTCACCAACGCAGTAAACAGACGCTCCAGCGCTTCTTCGCTATCAAGCAGTACGCCACCTAATTTGATAATTAATGGATTCATCGTGTCACCCAACTACCGGTTAAATTAGAGACTGCGTTTCGGCAAAGCCAAAACGAATATTCAGGCACTGCACGGCCTGAGCCGATGCGCCTTTAAGGAGATTATCTTCGGTTGCGACGACAATCAGATGCTCGCCCTGCACGGCAAAACCAATATCACAGAACGGCAAGCCAACCACGTTTTTCAGTGCTGGCACACCTTTGTCATACAGGCGCACTAACGGTTTATCCTGATAAGCCTGATTAAATACCTCAGCAACTTGCTGCTGAGTCACTCCTGCTTTCAGACGGCAAGTAATGGTCGCCAGAATCCCACGAGGGAAATTGCCCAAGTGTGGCGTGAAAATCACTGGAGTACCGAGATGCGTGGCAATTTCTGGATGATGGCGATGATTAAAAATGCCATAAGGTTGCAGACTAACTTCGCAAAAGCTGTTGGACATCGCAGCCTTACGCCCTGCCCCACTCACACCACTGGTCGCGTTGATAACAGGCCATTGGTTCAAATCCAGCAGCCCGGCATCAATCAGAGGTTTTAACGCCAGTTGAGATGCGGTTGGGTAACATCCAGGCACAGAAATCAAACGGGTTTCTTTTAGTTTGTCGCTTTGCCATTCCGCCAGACCATAAACTGCCTGCTCCAGCAATTCAGGATATTGATGCGTAAAGCCGTAGAAATTCTCATAAAACTTGGCATCGTTAACGCGGAAGGCGCCAGAGAGATCGATAACAACACAGCCTTTATCCAGAAACTGCGGTGCCAGGTCATGGCTAACTTCATGAGCAGTTGCGAGAAACACGACATCAACGCCATCGGTAAATTCGCTGATATCCGACATTGGTTGTAACGGCATGTCCACGATACCTTTTAATTGCGGATGCAAATCAGATATCAATTTTCCTGCGTCATTACTTTGCGCTGAAACCGTCAAAGCGGTTATGTTCATATAAGGATGGCGATTCAAATAGGTCACAAGCTCTGCGCCTGCATAACCGCTGGCACCAACAATCAGCGTATTCAACATCTCGGCTGTACACCTTCTTAGGTTGTGTCTGCTAAAGGTGTCAGCTTGAAAGCCATCACCCAACTTACAATTACGTGGTTCAATCCACCGGAACCAGGGGTTCCATCGCGGCAGGTAATAATGTATTTTTATTCAATATTACTGCATGATTATGTATACCAACCTGAGCTAAGGCCTGTCAACAGTGAAGATGAAATTACCTCCTTTTATCGAGATTTACCGCGCATTGATCGCTACCCCCTCCATCAGCGCCACCGACAGTGCGTTGGATCAAAGCAATGAGTCTTTAATCAATTTGCTGGCGGGCTGGTTCCGCGATCTTGGATTTAACGTCGAAATACAACCTGTACCGGGTACGCGCAATAAATTCAATATGCTGGCAAGCACAGGAAGTGGTGCTGGTGGGCTGCTGTTGGCGGGTCATACGGATACCGTACCGTTCGACGATGGTCGCTGGACACGCGATCCCTTTACACTGACCGAGCATGAAAACAAACTGTACGGCCTCGGCACCGCCGATATGAAAGGCTTCTTCGCCTTTATTCTCGATGCCCTGCGTGATGTTGATGTGACTCAGCTTAAGAAACCGCTCTACATTCTGGCCACCGCCGATGAAGAAACGACGATGGCCGGTGCTCGTTATTTCTCTGAAAACACCAGTTTACGCCCGGATTGTGCCATCATCGGCGAGCCAACATCATTACAGCCGGTGCGCGCCCATAAAGGCCATATCTCTAACGCAATTCGTATTCTCGGCCAATCCGGGCACTCGAGTGATCCGGCTCGTGGCGTGAACGCTATCGAACTGATGCACGACGCTATCGGTCACATCATGTCGCTGAAGAACACGCTGAAAGAGCGTTATCACCATGATGCTTTCACCGTGCCGTATCCAACGTTGAACCTCGGCCACATTAATGGAGGCGATGCAGCCAACCGTATTTGTGCCTGTTGCGAACTCCACATGGATATTCGTCCGCTACCTGGGCTTACGTTAAATGATCTGAATGGTTTGCTGAATGAAGCATTAGAGCCCGTGAGCCAGAAATGGCCGGGTCGCTTGACGATTTCCGAACTGCATCCGCCGATTCCAGGCTACGAGTGCGCCAAAGACCACCAGCTTGTACAAGTGGTCGAAAAGTTATTAGGTGCGCAGACCGAGGTCGTGAACTACTGCACCGAGGCGCCATTTATCCAGACTATTTGCCCAACGTTAGTATTGGGACCGGGTTCGATTAACCAGGCGCACCAGCCTGATGAATACATCGAAACACGTTTTATTGAGCCAACTCGGAAACTGATAACACAAGTAGTGCACCATTTTTGCTGGCATTAAAAAATAGCGTTCATGGGGGTTTTGCCCCCTTTTTCAGCTACTTTTTTGTGTATTTACCCTAATTAATCCGAGTTGCATCCTGGTGGCAAGAGCGCGACAAATTCGTCGGGAATGAATTTGACCAGCCTATGGCTGGCCTCCGGCGAGAGACAGGAGTCCCTCGTTAATCCCGCTGAGCTTACACAAGTAAGTGATGCGGGTGAGTGAGTGTAACCAACAAAGATGCAACTTGAAGTATGAAGGATATGAGCGTGGATTTTATTGTCCAGACATATTCGAGACAACAAGATAGTCAAGCTAACGGGCAAAACATTTTGTCCAGATATCCCTAGTATCGTATTACGAAAACATATTACGCGCAGATGAAGAATCGAATCGGTTATTCCCCTGCGTTTGTTTAATTACCAATGAAATACATGAGGTCTTTATGCAACAAGAAGCGCTAGGTATGGT
>NZ_DATERI010000178.1:0-5238 GCF_035271705.1 Buttiauxella sp. | reverse complement strand
GTATAGCCAGTGGATAAAATGCCTGCTGGCCGTTAAAGAGAGCGTTTTAGCGTTATTGCTATCCCCGCCCGTTAATGAGCAAACCATCTTACGATTTTTCTTCTGCGCCCAAAGCTGCCATTGACCTTGCCACCAGCCATGCTGTGTTATTCCCTGAAAATCCCAGGGGATATTACTATCACTGTCATTTATTTCCTCTTCTATAAACCAAAGCTCACCTTGCCGTTGGCGAAACAGATCTGCCCAAGCAGTAATGACGGCTCCCCGAAGAAAACATTCGTGTGAAATAACATGTATCTTTACCTTAGGAAAAAGGATGCTCAATACTCGAAAATGCCCGTGAGCTGCGATAACTGGACGCAAAATTGCGCCTCTGCCGTTACGTTTGAGAACCGCACTTCCATACTGAATTTCATCAAACTGGCTCCGGCTTAAAAATTGCGTCTCGCGCAAATCAACGCGATTTACGATATTGCTATGATGCAAATCAGGCTCAATTTTCCCGCGCCAGCGGTACCGCAGAGTTTCACCAATGAAATGCTGAGTAAAATTCGTGGAAATATGAAGAATATTACCGCAGGTGGCATCGAAACTGAGTAGAACATACAGTTTCTGTTCTGCACTACTCCCCTGAAACGGCACAATAAGTGGAACAGTTTCAATTCGTTCCGGGGGGACTCTATTTCTTTGTTTTTGCTGTTTGGGTGTCCAGACTTTTCTGCAGACACGGCACTGAACGCGCTGTGTTCCCCGTGGGTTATGACCATAACAAATAGTTTTTTGGCAATAACATTCAGGACAAAAATGACCGTTTTCTGAGGCATATGCACTTAAGTGAGCAGACAGCCAGTCATTAAATTGTTGTTCATCAAACAGAGGGGGATAACTCCCACATGCCCGGCAGTGCAATGCTGGATATCCCAGTCTGTAGTCTGGCCAACTGTAATCTGCAGATGCCGATATTGGCAGCCCTAAATTGCGGCAACCAAACGATTTGCAGGTATTAATCGTAAATAGAGTCAATATTAGTCACCAACGATTTCAATGGGTCGATGATTTTGCCTCATAGTTCTTGCTTAATTGTGTGAGCAGACACGCATTAAAAACCCTTTCAGAACGTAAAGTAGCGAATCTTTATAAAACTGAAAGGAATTGATTATGAAGATAAAATTAATCGCTGCGGGTATTGTGTTGACGTTACCATTTTGGGCCTGCGCCAAGGATGTCACCATTATTTATACTAATGATCTCCATGCTCATGTGGAACCTTATAAAGTGCCATGGATTGCTGACGGTAAACGGGATGTGGGTGGCTGGGCGAATATCACCACTCTGGTAAAAGAGGAAAAAGCCAAAAGTAAAGCAACATGGTTTTTTGATGCAGGTGACTATTTTACCGGCCCTTATATCAGCAGCTTAACCAAGGGCAAGGCCATCATCGATATTATGAATACCATGCCGTTTGATGCGGTCACAATGGGCAATCATGAATTTGATGATGGCTGGGATAATGCGTTGCTCCAGCTTAGCCAGGCGAAATTCCCCATTGTGCAGGGCAATATTTTTTATCAGAACAGCGATAAAGCATTCTGGGATAAGCCATATACCATTATTGAAAAAGATGGCGTGAAAATTGGCGTTATAGGTTTGCACGGCGTATTTGCCTTCAATGATACCGTTTCTGCTGCAATGCGCGAAGGTATTGAAGCGCGGGACGAAATTAAATGGTTACAGCGTTATATCGATGAACTTAAGGACAAAGTGGATTTGACCGTATTGCTGGTTCATGAAGGCACGCCTGCCCGTCAGTCCAGTATAGGAAACACCGATGTGCGTCGTGCGCTGGATAAAGATATACAAACCGCAAACCAGGTGAAAGGTCTGGATATTCTGATTACCGGACATGCGCATGTCGGTACGCCGGAACCGATTAAAGTAGGCAATACGCTAATCCTCTCAACCGATAGCGGCGGTATCGATGTGGGGAAACTGGTACTGGACTACACCAAGCCACATAGCTTTACGATGAAAAATTTCGAACTTAAAACCATTTACGCAGATGAGTGGAAGCCCGACCCGCAAACGAAGCAGGTGATCGACGGCTGGAATAAGAAACTCGATGAAGTGGTAGGACAGAAAGTGGCGCAGTCGCCGGTTGAATTAACACGTGCATATGGTGAATCAGCATCACTGGGCAACCTGGCGGCGGATGCTTTGCTGGCCGCTGCGGGTAAAAACACACAGTTAGCCTTAACCAACTCAGGCGGTATCCGCAGTGAGATCCCGTCTGGCACGATTACGATGGGCGATGTTATTAGTACGTTCCCATTCCCTAACGATCTGGTCACTATGGATCTTACCGGTAAACAATTACGTAGTTTGATGGAACATGGCGCAAGTTTAAGTAACGGAGTGTTGCAGGTCTCAAAAGGCCTGGAAATGAAATACGACAGCAGTAAACCCGTTGGACAACGGGTCCTGGAGCTTACACTTAATGGTAAGGCGATTGTGGATGCGACGGTTTATCACATTGCTACCCAAAACTTCCTTGCTGATGGTGGTGACGGCTTCACCGCGTTTACCGAGGGTAATGCGCGTAATACAACAGGTGGGTATTCTGTTTACAAAGCTGTGATCGATTACTTTAAAGCAGGTAACACCATCACTGATGAACAACTTAACGGTATGCGCGTTGCTGATGTGAAAAAATAAATGTAAGGATGTTGCCAGGAATTGACATGCAGAATGTTAATTCCTGGTAGTTGGTCTGTCCTGCACCCAGTTGATAACAATAAATAATTGCGAGCTAATAATAAATTCAGGACAGATAATGAAAAGACGCTATGTCATTGCAGAAGAGTTTAAATGAGTAATGGATGTCAGGAACATATTAATAGGAATCAGCCATGTTTAAAGGTTTGAGTGCATTCCCTCTTACTCCCCTTGTGAGCGGTGAAATTGAAGAAAAATCATTTATATCGTTGATTGAGAACCTGGCCAGTGCAGGTGTTAATTCCATCGGGGCGCTGGGTTCGACGGGCAGTTATGCCTATCTGACCCGGGAGCAGCGATACAGAGCAACAAAACTGGCTGTCAGCGCGGCTGCCGATATCCCGGTGATGACCAGCATTGGTCATGTCAGCACCGAAGAAGTGCTGAGGCTGGCGGAGGATGCACAGAAAGCCGGTGTGAGTGGCGTGTTGCTTGCGCCACTCTCATATCAAAAACTCAGCTCTGATGAAGTGTTCCGGCTGTTTGAGCGAGTCACTACGCAGTTGTCCGTTCCGCTTTGCATCTACGACAATGCTGCCACCACCGGATTTGAATTTACTGATGAGTTACTGGTCGCACTGTCGTATTTGAACAACGTCGGTTCGATAAAACTGAGTGATTTCCCGGTTGACCCAAGTGCGGCACAGAAACGAGTAAGCAGCCTAAAAAACCGGGTCTCAGAAGGCGTCACTATCGGAATAAGTGGTGATGCCCAGTCTGCTGCCGGTCTGATTGCTGGCTGTGATGTCTGGTATTCCGTACTCGGAGGACTGTTCCCTCATTATTCCCTGCGCCTGACTCAGGCGGCATTGCGCGGGGACGAAAGCCAAACGCATCAGCTTAATATGGCTCTTGAACCTCTGTGGGTGTTCTACCGCCGTCACGGAAGCTTGCGAGTGATTGCAGCAGTGGCTGAAATCATGGGAACCGTGTCAGCCCCCTGCCTGCCTTTCCCGTTACAATCGCTGGTCGGTAAAGAACGAGTCTCACTTGAAGAGGCATTAGAGAAGTTGCAGTTTCTGGCATAAATGACTCGCCACGGCTTTTACATCTGTGGAGTGTTCTTTCCGTGGCGCTCGATGAACGACCGCTCCTGGCTGTGAGTTCAACCAATGGATAGCGTTGCATCGACCGGTTGAACCCACAACACGAAGCTGCCTGATTCCGGTAGCGCCTGGCATCATGAGCTCCACAAAAATTGGAGGTCCTCAGCCTTCCTGCCGCAGGTATTGCTTCAGTTGCCCTGCAACAAACGTTTCGACACAACCTTCACTGATGTCCGCCCCAAAAGCAGCACAACAAACCGGTGTATTACCGTCGCAGGTTCGGTAAACGGCAATAACACTGCCAGGCCCGCATCCTGTGTGTCCACACAGAGAGAATCCATCGCCAACCGAACCCTGCATCACACCAAGGCCATAGCCTGTGGTCAGCCATGGCCGCCCGGGGATCGGGCCACCCAGTGTTCGTGCTTCCTGCATTTCCCGGAGCAGACCGTCAGAGAGAAGGTATCCGGAAAGGAGGCGATCCAGAAATAGCGCTGCCTGTGAAACTGGGCCGGTCAGCAAACCATGGAAGACCCAGGCGGGGTCATAATTCGAGGTGTTTTCAGGATAGACCGTTTGCAAGTCTATTCGCGTTTTAGCGAAGCGAACGTTCAACATGCCAAGAGGAGTTAGCGCACGTTGACTCACTGCATCATCAAGCGACAGATCGGTTAGCCGTTCAATCAGTCTGCCGATGAGCATATAGCCAACATTCGAGTAGCGCCAACCGGTACCGGGACTGTACCGGAGTTGAGCGCCGTCAAGGCGTTGCATCATTTCATCTGCCGACCAGGCTGACTCATTGTTCGTCACGGCAAAGTGATACTCCGCAAGCTCTCCATAATCGGCGAGACCTGCCTCATGCCGCAATAACTGTCGTAACGTGAAAGGCTGATCAAGAATTGGGGCGTCCAGTCCTGTCAGCCCATCACGCACCAGCGACAGAGCTGTCGCAGCCAGGACCGTTTTAGTAAAACTCCACCAAGGAGTTATAAGTTCTGACTGGTCAGACGTTTGTAACCGTCCATTTGACACGAGGGAACTGAGCATTAGCGTACCAGGAGTGTTGATCGGATCGACTGCTCGACTATATATCTCATTTACTCTTCTTCAGAGCCGAAAATCTGCCATTTGAACTGTTTTGAACGACCATTTTTGGCACACAGCTGCCAGTTGGAGGCCCTTAGGCAGCTAAGAGCGAGAATCTGATATTGGTATTACAATGCACTAAGCTGTTGAAGTAAAAAATAAATTCAGAATGAGTTATCTATCTGGAGTCGGGCTTAAGCATGGCGTTGAGCAGAACGCGCGCCACTCACGTGAGGCATCACTTCTTTCATCAGCTCGATAAATTTGCGCAGACGTGCCGGGTAATAGCTCGCGTATGGATAAAGCAGATAAACGGGTAACGGTGCGGCCT
>NZ_DATERI010000177.1:0-5545 GCF_035271705.1 Buttiauxella sp. | reverse complement strand
TCCAGCAGCCAGGCAAGTTTAAACGCGGCGGCGGAATGGCTCAGCCCTTCCAGACGAATATTTGAGATACAGTTGCGTTCAGACTCCAGGCGTTTGCGTTCGGGTTTCCACGTCAGATAAACCCCGAGGCTATCTGGTGAAGATAGCCCGGGTCGTTCACCAATCAGCATCGCCACCGCTTTGCAATTGAGTATTTCACCAATATCGTCGCCTAAAGCGACTCGTGACTGGTGTGCCAGCACGACAGGAGCCAGAGTCAGCCCCAGCGTATTGAGATAAGGCAACAGCGCGCGAATCAGCGCCACGGATTGACGATGTACCGCGTGAGAAGAGAGGCCATCGCCAATCACCAGCAGCAGATCGTAACTGCCGATATTACTGGTTTGTAACATCGCTCGGCTTTCATCATCAAGTTTACGCCCCAGATCCGGGCGGTTCAGATAGATGTGACGGTCTTGCGCAGCACTCTTAACCGTCAGCGTGGGCAAACCCATCTCCGCCAATTCTTTGCCTATCTCATCGCTATGAAAGGGCTGATGGACAGCATCTCTGGCCTGCGCATGAGCAAGGCCAAAATTGAGAACTTCTTTGGTGGGCAAGCTCGCGCCACTGCGCCCAAGGGCAATACGCGCATCGGTGAATCCGCGTAACACTGTCCAGGCATCGGCATTCATAAGATCATTCCTTGCGGAAGTGCGGCTAACAGGGGATGGCTCGCACCGGTCAAACGTAGCTGTCCATATGAGTCGATAATCTGCATGCGGGTCAGCCATTGGGCAAATTCCGGCGCATGTTTCAGCCCCAGTAAACGGCGGGCGTACAATGCGTCGTGGAAAGAGGTGCTTTGATAATTGAGCATGATGTCATCCGCACCCGGCACGCCGATTAAAAAGGTCAGTCCGGCAGTACACAGCAGGGTCAGTAGGGTATCCATATCATCCTGATCGGCTTCTGCGTGATTGGTGTAACAAACATCACAGCCGATCGGCAATCCCATCAACTTTCCGCAGAAATGATCCTCCAGCCCCGCGCGGATAATTTGTTTCCCGTCATACAGATATTCCGGTCCAATAAATCCCACTACTGTGTTTACCAGTAACGGATTGAAATGACGAGCCACAGAATAAGCGCGAGCTTCGCAGGTTTGTTGATCGACGCCATGATGCGCGTTGGAGGACAGACAGCTTCCCTGGCCGGTTTCGAAATACATCACATTATTGCCAAGTGTGCCGCGATTTAAGCTCAGAGCCGCATCATACGCTTCCTGTAACAGAGCCAGATTAATGCCAAAACCGGTGTTAGCCGCTTCTGTCCCCGCGACGGATTGAAACACTAAATCGACTGGCGCACCGCGCTCAATCAACTGCAAAGTGTTGGTCACATGGGTCAGTACGCAGGATTGAGTCGGAATAGCAAAGCGGCTGATGATGTCATCCATCATGTAATTCAGCCGTTCAAGCACTGGCAGGCTGTCGCTGGCGGGATTAATGCCAACCACTGCGTCGCCGGCGCCATACAGCAGCCCGTCAAGCATGCTGGCCGCGATACCTTTCATATCGTCAGTCGGGTGGTTGGGTTGCAGGCGCACGCTAAGATGACCCGGCAGACCGATAGTATTGCGGAACTGGGTGGTTATCTGGCATTTACTCGCCGCCAGAATTAAATCCTGGTTGCGCATGAGTTTACTTACCGCCGCTGCCATTTCCGGTGTAATGCCTTTGGCAACCAGGCGTAGTACCTGGCTGTCGGTGGTGTCATCAAGCAGCCAGTCACGAAAATCACCGACGGTTAAATGGCTAATAGCCTGAAAAGCGGTTTTATCATGAGTATCAATAATCAGGCGGGTGACTTCATCTTGCTCGTAGGGGATCAGCGGATTATCGAGGATTTCTCGCAATGGAACATCGGCCAATGCCATTTTTGCTGCCATGCGTTCTTCTGCGCTATCCGCCGCAATTCCTGCCAAATTATCCCCGGATCGCGCCGGGGAAGCCTTGGCCATTAACTCCTTGAGGCTGGCGAACCGATAACTTCGATGCGCCAGTGTGGTGTTATACATTTCTCCTCCTCAGGAGACCACCCGTAGTTGTGGGTCCAGCGCGGCACGATCTCGTGCGGCCGCTGTGGATCTAAACCAAAGATATCCTGCCAGCATCATCACACCGAAAATCATCGCCAGTAATGTGTTGTAGTATACCATCGCCGCCAGACACAGGACGGCCATCGCCAGAGCAAACGCTGGAGCGAACGGGAACAGTGGTGCTTTGAACGGGCGAATAAGATTCGGCTCGCTACGGCGTAATTTAAACAACGCCGCCATTGAAGTGATATACATGACGATCGCGCCAAATACCGACATCGTCACAATGCAGGCGGTGAGCGGCATTCCGCTGATGGTAATGAGCGAGTCCGAAAAGATAGCCGCAATACCCACCACGCCTCCCGCAAGAATCGCCAGAGTAGGCGTGCGGGTACGGCTATTAAGTTTTGCGAGGCTGGCAGGCAGATAGCCTGCGCGTGCGAGTGAATAAATCTGACGTGAATACCCCATAATAATCCCGTGGAATGAGGCAACCAGTCCGAATAATCCCAGCCAAACCAACATGTGCAGCCAGCCGCTATTATCTCCAACCACGACTTTCATCGCCTGAGGAAGCGGGTCGTTAATGTTTGACAGCGTGCGCCAGTCACCGACACCGCCTGCGAATATCATTACGCCAATCGCCAGGATTGTGAGAGTGATAATGCCACCGCCGAGTGCGCGTGGAATGGTGCGTTGTGGATCTTTCGCTTCTTCTGCGGCCATGGATGCGCCTTCAATAGCCAGGAAGAACCAGATAGCAAAGGGGATAGCGGCAAACATTCCTGGCAATGCCAGTTCGCTAAAGGTATTTGAGCCCGCCCACCCGTTGGCTGAGAAATTTTCCCACGAGAAGCCAGGTGCGACCACGCCCATAAAGACCAGCAATTCGAAGATAGCCAGCAAGGTGACAATTAACTCAAACGTGGCGGCAATACTGACACCGAGGATATTGAGCGCCATAAAGATAATGTACGCCGAGCAGGCAATCCATTTGGGATCCAAAGTGGGGAACTGCACGTTAAGATAGGCACCAATTGCCATCGCTATGGCAGGTGGAGCAAAGACAAACTCGATAAGCGTGGCGAATCCGGCAATAAAACCACCGGTTGGCCCGAAAGCACGGTACGCATAAGCAAAGGGGCCACCCGCATGTGGAATCGCGGTCGTTAATTCGGTGAAGCTAAAAATAAAGGCGCAGTACATTGCGGCAATTGCGATTGCCACTATCAGAAACCCCATTGTTCCAGCTTGAGCCCAGCCATAACTCCAGCCGAAATATTCACCGGATATTACCAGCCCTACAGCGATCCCCCACAGACGGAAGCTGCCGAGCGTTCTTTTTAGTGTTGTTGTTTGCGTTGTCATTATTCACTGCCTCGCCATTAGTCACAGTATTCGTAAGGCAATGCAAACAAAGTGCCATAAAATAAAGACGATACTAATCATGATGATAGTGTTATTTCAATAAGGAAAATAGGCAGGGTGAAGACGTGTTGCACTCTTAAGGGGAGCGGGGCTGCTACATTTCAGGGAGTGTGCCACTGAAAGTGTTGTTAATGCTTAATGGTGTCTTTATCATCAAAAAAACAAATCATTGTGACGGAAGCCTGTGCTTCCGGTGATTGGCTTCAGGAGTCATTATGGAAGTGAAATGCCCGGTATGTGAAACCCCGTTACAGCAAACAGACTCGGGTGCGCGCTGCGAGTCCTGCAAGCAGGATTTTCGCCTGGAAGCCCGCTGCCCGGATTGCCATAAGCCGCTGGAAGTTTTAAAAGCGTGTGGCGCAGTCGACTATTTCTGCCAAAACGGCCATGGATTGATCTCGAAGAAACGCGTCGAGTTCGTACCTGTTGCTGACTAAGTTCTAGCTTTTCGCCACTGTTTTACGCTTGCGAGCAGCCTTCACCGGTGTAATGCCGGTGACCTGGCTTTCCACCCAACCATCTTCCAGACGTGTGGTTAGCGTGTCTCCGGAATGCACCTGTTTCGTTTTCTTCAGCACTTTGCCATCAGTCGCGGTTGTCACGCTATAACCACGCGCAAGTGTTGCCAGCGGGCTAACCGCTTCAAGCTGCGCGATAGCGGTGCCAAAGCGTTGGCGAGTTTGACTCAGGCGTGCCGCCACAATCTGCGATAGACGATATTCAAGCTGCTGCAAGCGAGTCTGGGCGCGGTGGATCCGCGGCTGCGGCTGTTGCTGATTTAAACGCTGCATCAAACGTTGCTGTTGTTGCGTCGCCCGGCGCAGTTTTGCATCCATCGCGACATTCAGGCGTTGTTGCAAACGCTCAAGCATGGTTTGTTGGCGAGCCAGACGCAGTTGCGGATGTTGCTGCTGCAAACGGTGGTGCAAACGCGTGAAGCGCTGCGTACGCTGGGCGAGGTAGTAATCCATCGCCATTTCCATGCGTTGTTGTTGAGATTGAAGCTGGCGCAGCAACTCAAGTTGGTTACGGCTAACAATTTCTGCCGCAGCGGAAGGGGTCGGTGCACGAACATCTGCCACAAAATCGGCGATTGTGACGTCGGTTTCATGACCAACAGCGCTAACTACCGGGATCTTGCTGGCAAAAATCGCCCGAGCTACCCGCTCATCGTTAAAGCTCCACAAATCTTCCAGTGAACCGCCGCCACGCCCAACAATCAGCACATCACACTCTTTGCGCAGGTTGGCTAATTCTATGGCACGCACGATTTGCATTGGCGCATCAGCACCCTGGACCGCAGTAGGGTAAATAATCACCGGCAGCGAAGGGTCACGACGTTTCAGTACATGCAAAATGTCATGCAGTGCGGCACCTGTTTTTGACGTTATGACCCCAACTTGATGCGCGGGTGTTGGCAATGGCTGCTTATAAATTTGCTCAAACAAACCTTCGGCGGTAAGACGTTGCTTCAGCTCTTCGTATTGCTGTTGCAATAGCCCTTCACCTGCAGGTTGCATGCTTTCAACGATTATTTGGTAATCACCTCGTGGCTCATACAGCGTCAGTGTGGCGCGTACCAAAACTTGTTGCCCGTGTTGCGGGCGGAAGGTGACGCGACGATTGCTGTTGCGGAACATCGCCCCGCGAATTTGCGCGGTATCGTCTTTGAGCGTGAAGTACCAATGACCGGAAGCCGGTTGGGTAAAATTAGAAATTTCACCACTGATCCAAACTTGCCCCATCTCTTGTTCCAGCAGCATACGGACCGTCTGATTCAGGCGGCTGACAGTAAAAATTGAAGGGGAATTTATCGTTGGCATGTGACCTAGATCAAATTTTAAATCAGCAGGTTATTCGGTCGATAGTACCTTTCGTATTGCACTTGGCAAGGATTTTTCTTAAAAAAGTGTGGATGCAATCGATTCCGCTCTGTATAATGCCGCGGCAATATTTTGTCTGTTCTCATTCACCCCAGGTTGAGATATTGCCATGCTACGAATCGCTAAAGAAGCACTGACGTTTGATGACGTTCTC
>NZ_DATERI010000176.1:0-19422 GCF_035271705.1 Buttiauxella sp. | reverse complement strand
GCACAAACGGCACCATCACTTCGACGTTCGTCAGGCCCATTTCGTTACGCACGCGTTTCATGGCGGCACATTCCAGTGCGAAGCAATCACGGAAACTGTCGGACACATAACGCCCCGCCCCACGGAAGCCAAGCATTGGGTTTTCTTCTTCCGGCTCATAACGCTCACCGCCCACCAGGTTGGCGTATTCGTTAGATTTGAAATCAGACAGACGTACAATCACACGCTTCGGCCAGAATGCCGCGCCCAATGTGGCAATCCCTTCGGTCAGACGACCGACATAAAACTCAACGGGATCGTCGTAACCTTTCATCATTTCACGAATTTCGTTTTGCAGCGCAGGCTCTTGCTCATCAAACTCCAGCAACGCGCGAGGATGCACACCAATCATACGGTTGATAATGAATTCCAGACGCGCCAGCCCCACGCCTTCGTTTGGCAGGCAGGCAAAATCAAAGGCGCGATCGGGGTTACCGACGTTCATCATAATTTTCAGCGGCAGATCCGGCATGGCATCGACGGTCGAACTCTTAATGCTGAAATCCAGCAGTTCGGCGTAGGCGTAACCGGTATCGCCTTCAGCACATGAAACCGTCACGTTCTGACCATCATGCATACGTTCAGTCGCGTCGCCACAGCCCACAACAGCCGGAATACCCAGTTCACGGGCAATAATTGCCGCGTGACAGGTACGACCGCCACGGTTAGTGACAATCGCGGCTGCCTTTTTCATGATAGGTTCCCAGTCCGGGTCGGTCATGTCAGTCACCAACACATCACCCGGCTGAATACGGTGCATCTCGCTAATATCGTGGATAACTTTTACCGGACCCGCACCAATGCGATGGCCGATGGCACGTCCTTCGGCAATAATTTTGCCTTGACTATGCAACTGGTAACGCTCCATCACCTGACCCTGGGAACGCACAGTTTCCGGACGCGCCTGCACAATAAATAGCTTGCCGGTGTGTCCATCTTTAGCCCATTCGATATCCATCGGACGGCCGTAGTGTTTCTCGATTTGTACCGCTTGTTTTGCCAATTCCTGCACTTCATCAGCGGTAATGGAGAACTGGTCGCGCGCAGCTTGTGGAACATCTTCAATACGAACCTGTTTGCCATGTTCCTGGCTAGGTGCGTAAACCATGCGGATTTTTTTCGAACCCATGTTGCGGCGTACAATCGAAGGTCTGCCCGCAGCCAATGTAGGCTTGTGAACGTAGAATTCGTCTGGGTTTACCGCACCCTGCACCACCATTTCACCAAGGCCATAGGCGGAGGTGATAAACACCACCTGGTCAAAACCCGATTCCGTGTCGATAGAGAACATGACACCCGAGGATGCGAGGTCAGAACGCACCATGCGCTGAACACCAGCGGAGAGCGCAACGCCACGATGGTCGTAGCCCTGATGAACGCGATAAGAGATAGCGCGGTCGTTAAACAGTGAAGCAAAGACGTGTTTCACGGCAACCAACACCGCGTCATAACCTTGAACGTTGAGGAAAGTTTCTTGTTGTCCGGCAAACGATGCATCAGGCATGTCTTCAGCGGTCGCGGAGGAGCGTACGGCAAAAGAGGCATCAGCATCGTCAGAGGAAAGTTGTTCGTAGGCATCGTGAATGGCTTTTTCCAGTTCAGGCTGGAATGGCGTATCTATTATCCATTGGCGGATTTGAGCGCCAGCTTTTGCAAGCTCCGTCACGTCATCAATATCCGTTTTATCCAGCAGCTCATAGATACGCTGATTCACGCCACTTTGGTCAAGAAACAAGTTAAACGCTTGAGACGTGGTGGCAAAACCATTCGGCACGGAAACACCCATGCCAGAAAGGTTAGTAATCATTTCACCCAGAGAGGCATTTTTGCCCCCGACCCTGTCTACATCATTCATGCCAAGTTGGTTGTACCAAAGCACCAGCGGTGACGAGTTGGACATCGAAACAATCCTTTTGTGATATATGAATGGGTACCAGCAACACATTACATCTCTTTTAGATTGGCATATTTAGGGGTAGGAAAGAAACCGGTGAATCGTTCAAGCAAAATAAAAAATTGAATTTTTCAGATATATTTACATTCTACGTAAGTTATTGATTAATAATTTAGTCCCTATGTTAATAATGGTTTAAGAAGATAATAAAAGTGAACCATGCATTTCATTAAAAATAAAAACCACGTTTCATTTTTAAAATTGAATTGAGATTGATCCACAACGGAAGGTTTTAATGTATACCCTAAATAATTCGAATTGCAGCCCGGCTGCAAGAAAATGAATCCCAAATCACTTACAGGACTGAAAAATGGATAGCGCAGTAGACAGGCAGGTTTTTTATATTTCCGATGGCACCGCCATTACCGCCGAAGTGCTTGGACACGCGGTGATGTCGCAGTTTCCGGTTACCATTAACAGCATTACGCTGCCGTTTGTGGAAAACGAAAGCCGCGCCAATGCCGTGAAAGAGCAAATCAATGCGATTTACCAGCAATCTGGCGTGCGCCCGTTGGTGTTTTACTCCATCGTGTCAGCGGAAATTCGCAACATTATTTTGCAAAGTGAAGGTTTTTGTCAGGATATCGTGCAGGCGCTGGTCGCCCCTTTACAGCAAGAATTGAAACTTGATCCGACGCACATTGCACACCGTGCTCATGGCCTGAATCCGGGTAATTTAATCAAATACGATGCGCGTATTGCAGCAATTGATTACACACTGGCCCATGATGACGGCATTTCGATGAGAAACCTCGATCAGGCGCAGGTTATCTTGTTGGGTGTTTCACGTTGCGGGAAAACACCGACCAGTTTGTATCTCGCGATGCAGTTTGGTATTCGTGCCGCAAACTATCCATTCATCGCCGACGATATGGATAACATTCGCCTCCCTGCGGAACTTAAACCGCTGCAACACAAATTGTTTGGTCTGACCATCAATCCCGAACGCCTCGCGGCTATCCGTGAAGAGCGCCGGGAAAACAGCCGCTATGCGTCGATGCGCCAGTGCCGCCTTGAAGTGGCTGAAGTGGAAGCGCTGTTTCGCAAGAACCAGATCCGCTATCTCAACAGTACCAATTACTCGGTTGAAGAGATGGCAACCAAGATCCTTGATATCATGGGGTTGAATCGCCGCATGTACTAACAAACTAGTTCAAGAGTGCGATCTTGTATGATAGGCTGTACAGAATTAGGGGGTCACGATTCAGTTTTACGGTTGAATTCAACATAAATTGGTTTATCGTGACTGCCATCACTTCCCGGTACTTTTGCCGAGCTGAAGACAAAATTTCTGAGACACCCAATGAATAAAACAGATGAATTGCGCACCGCGCGCATCGACAGTCTGGTTACACCTGCGGAACTGGCACAGCGTTTGGCTGTATCCCAACAAGTCGCACAAAACGTAACAGCCTCCCGTCGTCGTATCGAAAAAATCCTCAACGGCGAGGATAATCGCCTGCTGGTGATTGTTGGCCCTTGCTCAATCCATGACCTGGATGCAGCAATGGATTACGCACACCGTTTGCAGGCGGCACGTGAACAGCATCAGCATCGCCTTGAAATCGTGATGCGTACCTATTTTGAAAAGCCGCGCACCGTTGTGGGCTGGAAAGGGTTAATTTCCGATCCCGATTTGAATGGCAGCTATCGCGTGAACCATGGCATTGAGCAAGCACGCCGTTTACTTTTGCAGGTCAACGAGTTGGGTGTCCCGACGGCCACCGAATTTCTGGATATGGTGATCGGCCAGTATATCGCTGATTTGATTAGTTGGGGTGCCATTGGCGCGCGTACCACTGAGAGCCAAATCCACCGTGAAATGGCATCCGCGCTTTCTTGCCCAGTGGGCTTCAAAAATGGTACCGACGGGAATACACGTATTGCCGTTGATGCGATTCGTGCTGCTCGCTCCAGCCATATGTTCCTTTCGCCTGATAAACACGGGCAGATGACCATTTATCAAACCAGTGGTAATCCATACGGCCATATCATCATGCGCGGTGGCAAACAGCCAAACTACCACGCAGCCGACATTGCTGCGGCATGTGAAAGCCTGCATGAGTTTGATTTGCCTGATCAATTGGTCATTGATTTTAGCCACGGCAACTGTCAGAAACAGCATCGCCGCCAATTGGAAGTGTGTGAGGATGTCTGTAACCAGATTCGTAATGGTTCGCGCGCCATTGCCGGTATTATGGCTGAGAGTTTTATTCATGAAGGTACGCAGCAAATTGTTGCGGGGAAACCGTTGGTATACGGCCAGTCGATTACCGACCCTTGTCTGAACTGGGAAGACACGAAAACACTGCTCGATATGCTGGCAGACGCAACAGATAGCCGTTTTTGATTTTATGGTGGGTAGCGGCTTGCGCTTACCCACCCTACTCCTTTGTCGCTGTGCGTTGTTTAACTAGAACAACTCACCTCTAAACGCCGTCCCCAATCTGGTGGACGTTGCGTCACTTCTCCATCATGGTCGGCAAATGGCTGTTTCAGCGTTTCATGTAATTGTGCCAGAACGCTCACATCGCCCTGCTCTGCGGCATCAATGGCACGCTGAGCCAGCCAATTGCGTAAAACAACTGAAGGGTTGGCCGCTTTCATCGCCAGCTGACGCTGTTCATCGCTTATTTGCTCGGTTTGCAGACGTTCCCGATAACGAGTAAACCAGCTATCAAAACCCGCTCGGTCGATGAATTCGTCACGCAATGGTGAGCTCGCGGAAGTTTGTTCAGTCAGGCTTAACATTCTGAACGTACGCGTGTAATCACTGCCTTCTTTAGCCATCAAGCCAAACAATTCGGTAAGGATTTCGTTATCCGCCGTTTGTTCAGTCAACAACCCCAGTTTGCCGCGCATTAATTCCCCGAAGGATTGCATTAACGCGAACTGATAGTGATCGAGCAATTCATTGAGCCATTCGACTGAAATAAACGGTGACAGCGTTTGCGCCAGCCTTTGCAGGTTCCACAGCCCAACAGCAGGCTGATTATCAAAGGCATAACGCCCCTGATGATCGGAATGGTTGCAGATGAAACCAGGCTGATAATCGTCGAGGAAGCCGTACGGGCCATAATCCATCGTCAAACCGAGAATCGACATATTATCGGTATTCATCACGCCATGCGCGAACCCCACCGTTTGCCAGTTCGCGATCATCCGCGCGGTACGTTCAACCACATCACGGAACCAAAGCTGATATTTGTCTGCCTCATCGACAAGATGCGGCCAGTGATGAGCGATAACATAATCCGCCAGTTGCTGTACTTTCTGTGGTTCACGACGGTAGTAGAAATGCTCAAAGTGACCAAAGCGCACATGGCTTTGCGCCACGCGGATCAACATCGCACCTTGTTCGGTGGTTTCACGTTGAACTGGCGTGTCGCTGGTCACAATACTCAGTGCTCGGGTGGTCGGAGTATTCAGCCCATGCATTGCTTCACTGGCGAGGAATTCGCGTATCGTGGAGCGCAGCACCGCGCGGCCATCGCCCATGCGCGAATAAGGCGTCAAACCCGCACCTTTCAGGTGCCAGTCAAATTTACGCCCATCAGCCAGTTGCTGCTCACCGAGCAAAATACCGCGCCCATCACCCAACTGGCCAGCCCAGACACCAAACTGATGCCCACTATAAACCTGCGCTAATGGCTGCATCCCCGGCAGCAGTGTTTCGCCGCTCCAGATACCGGTATGAGATTCGTCAAAAAGCGTGTCATCCAGCCCCAGTTCATCGGCAAGAGGGCGGTTATAATAAAACAACCGGGCATTATGCAGTGGCGTGGGCTTGAGAGCCGTATAAAAGCCGGGCAATTCGTCGTGCCAGCTGTTGTTAAATTCAGGTTTGTTAGTCATGGAGCCTCCAGCCGATAGTATATACCCATCATCCTTCAAGCTGCTGGGGTGTTGGCCACCAACCTGCAACTCGAATGCTAAAGGGGATAGCCAGGGATATTAGTTCATTGACGGTGAATCTGGCCGAAACCACTCCTCCAGTAATCCAGGTGCAATTCCCGGCCAGAGATTTCCCTGCATGGCGAAACCGGCGATTGAAAGCACTTTCTGGCGAGCCGCTTCATCATCA
The DNA here is from genome assembly GCF_035271705.1 of Buttiauxella sp. Taxonomy (GTDB): domain Bacteria; phylum Pseudomonadota; class Gammaproteobacteria; order Enterobacterales; family Enterobacteriaceae; genus Buttiauxella. The sequence goes on along the minus strand of NZ_DATERI010000176.1, from coordinate 13,345 downwards.
ATTCCATTAATTGTCAGCGTCTGACAAAACGGAGAAAGTTGTGCGAACATGGCAAACATAAATGGCTCAAAAGAGCGTTGCTTAATTTGTTTATGAATAAATGATTTGTCGAAAAATACACGTTTAAACAACCCGTCAAAGATCGGTTTACTGGTCGCAATTCCCGCACCAAAATTTGCCAGCGCTAATGGGAAATGCTTACCCATTGCCATTAAACGCGCATTTTCATTACCACGATTTAACTCTGGGAAGTTCTCATTGATGGTAAACTCAATGAACGGAAGCTGCGCCAGACGGGTAATCAACTCGACATCGATTAAAATCGCATCAATAATTATCGGGGTTATATTCACCCACACAACGAGACTTTGAGTGTTAAAGAATGCTTGATAGTTTTCGAGTAATTCTATTTGCTCAGAGAATAATATTAATTGCTGCTCTGGCTTAATAACAGGCGTAACTAACTCCGTTGGAATACGTACCGGTGCATCAATTCCAGCAAAATTCACTATTAGCTCAACACCTAATACTTCACCATCAGGTAAGTAAACAGGTTGGAAATAAAGTTCCGAACGATATTGTGCATCGAGTATGAGGATCATCTTGCCAACCATTTAGAGAATGGGGTGGATGGCATCGTGACACGATGAACATCCAGTGTTAACTGGATTGATTTTGTTATAATTAAAGACACGTTCATCCCTGAATGTTTATCAAAACCTTCCTTGAAGAGATTAATATTATCCTGGATAACTCCATATCGCCAGTTTTAGCGAATATAACAAACAGTATTAGCGTGGATTATCTAAGCAGGGAAATAGTTACACACAGTGATTACAGAGTTATTCCAGATGGCGAAACACGCCATTTCGGCAACCTGTTCCAAGATTACCCAACATTCCTTCCGATATTACGTAATGCTGTAAAATATAACCAGGAATGATAATAGGAGATTAAGTCGACCAGGGAATGACTGATGGGGGTGACGTTTAGGGCCATTGACTGACCCTAAACGCGGGAAAAATCGAGCTAGATGCGACGAGCCTGCCAAAACTTTTTACGCCAGTAGACATTATCCAGCGAAGAACGAATCACACCACGACTGGTCGAGGCATGAATAAACTGGTTATCCGTGTCGTAAATACCGACGTGTAATCCACTTTCACCTGCGCCTGTTTTAAAGAAAACCAGATCACCGGGCAGGAGTTCGTCTTTATCAATTTGCGTGCCGATTTCCGCTTGCTCGCGGGTTTCACGCGGCAGTTGGAGCTCAAAGCGGTCACGGAAGGTGACGGATACAAAACCAGAACAGTCGACACCACGACGACTCATACCACCATAGCGATACGGTGTTCCATGCCAGCCGCTAAGTTGGTCATTGAGTTTCGCAATAACCGTTATTGAGTCTGACAAACGAGAATTTGGTGGGGGCGCATGGTGGCTACACCCTGCGAGTACCAGACATGCCACAACAATAATCCATACACGCATTTTCAGGCTAATCCTCACCCGTTTATAATTTCCAGTAATTTAGCGCTTACCCATGATTTGGTGCAAGTTTTTACCACCAATTACAGTGGGGCTATAAGCATACTGTGCCCTTCTATCTGCAATCTGCGAAAGTGCATGTTATAGGCAGCCGCTAAATGTTGCGGTGAAAGCACTTCATCCCGATTCCCTTGCGCAATCATTTTACCCGAGCGCAGTAACCAGACTGTGTGGGCATGACGCAAACTGTGGTTTAAATCATGGCTGCTCATAACCACTCCGATACCCGCTTCACACAGTGCCATCAGGATCCTATCCAACGCGGTCTGCTGCGCGACATCAAGACTGTTCATAGGCTCGTCCAGTAAAAGTAGACGACCATGCGGATTGATTTCTGGATGAATTTGCAACACCACAGCCGCTAACCGGACGCGCTGCCATTCGCCACCCGAAAGCTGATTTACACTGCGCGTGAGTTTATCCGCCAGCCCCAAATCTCCGACCAGCCTTAGCATGACGGGGTCAGAGGGGCTGACCGACTGATGCAATTGCAGATAATGCCAGACGGGCATCGAAAATGGCGGCATCTGCTGCTGAGAGAGATATGCGCGATGATGGGCCAGTTGCGTTGGCTGCCAGTCGCTGAGATTGTTCCCGGCAAACATAATTTGCCCAGCACCTGAGCTAAGCCCTGCTGCACGCATTAGCAACGTGCTTTTACCCGCGCCATTTGGCCCAACAAGATGCACCAGTTCGCCCGCTTGTACAGCGGCGGAAATTGGCCCCAGCCGCTCCGCCACGGTCACTTCATTAAGCTGCAACAACGACATTACTTCGTCAGCGCCGACTTAATTGCATCAACAATCGTTGAGTCATCAGGCGTCATATCCGGTGAAAAACGTTGAATCACCTGGCCATCACGACCCACGAGGAATTTCTCAAAGTTCCAGAGAATATCGCCAGCATGGGCAGGTGCGCGACCTTTACTGCTCATGCGCTCAAGAAAGCCGCTGCCTTCTGGTGCGATGGCTGTCGGTGCGACAGCAACCAATTTTGTGTACAGTGGATGACGATTTTCGCCATTAACGTCCAGTTTGCTAAACAGGGGGAATGTCACGCCGTACGTCGTGCTACAGAAGGTTTTAATCTCTTCTTCGCTGCCTGGTTCTTGACCCAGGAACTGGTTACAAGGGAAACCTAGCACCGAGAAACCTTCATGCTCGAGCTCTTTTTGCAGGTTTTCTAATTGTTCATATTGCACTGTCAGGCCGCACTTAGAGGCAACGTTCACCAGCAGCAGCACTTTTCCTTTCCAGTTTTCGAGCGTTGTGGCTTCACCATCAATGGTGGTTACTTCAGTGTTCAGAATGTCTTGCATCACGACCTCGTAGATTGATTCGTTTACCCTAAATAATTGAAGTTGCATCACGGCGGCAAGTGATTCGGATGAATGAACGCAGCCAGCACAGATGCAGCATCAAGTATGACGGGGAGGGTTCATTATTTCCCAGCCTTTAATAGTAGCCAGATAAATACAGGTGCGCCTAATGTTGCTGTCACAACGCCTATCGGTAATTCGGCGGATGCCAGCGCCAAACGCGCAATGATGTCAGCACCCAGTAGCACAGTGGCTCCAGCCAGCGCGCTTGCGGGTAGCAAAATTCGATGATCGGTTAACCCTTTAAGTCGCAACATATGGGGGATAATGAGGCCGATAAAACCAATGGCTCCCGCAAGTGCAACACTCACACCCACCAGCCAACCCGTCGCAATCACCAGAATATTTCGCCAAAGCCAAACGGGTAATCCCAACTGGCGAGCCGACATTTCACCCAGAGCCATTAAATTCAACGGAGCATAGTTGCGGCATAACCACATCATCACTGGCAGCAGCGTTATCATCAACCACCATTGCCGCCAGTCCACCCCACCAAAGCCTCCCATCATCCAGTACATTAACTGGCGCAAATCAAGGCTGGTACTGAAATAGATAGCCCAGGTCATTAAAGCGCTACAGATAATCCCCAGCGCCACACCAGCAAGCAGCAGACGACTGTTAGAAAGGTGACGCTTTGAAAAGCGCAGCAAGATAAAGGTGATAACCAGTGCGCCGAAAATTGCGCAAAGACCTAACACCCAACCGGGCAGCATTCCTTGCCCGAGCAGTACCGCCGCGACGAGTGCTACTCCTGCACCATTCGAGACGCCAAGCAGCCCAGGTTCGGCCAGTGGATTTTCAAAAAGCGCCTGCATAATCGTGCCGGATATCGCAAGTGCCGCTCCGACCAACAACACAGCTAAGGTGCGCGGCATTCGAATCTGCCAGATAAACAGCTGCGCATCTTCACGCAGCCAGTGTTGTGGGGAAAACCACTGGTCTCCGGCACACAGACTGAGCGCGGCCATCCCCAACATGGTGGCAAACAATGCCAGTAGCCAGCGACGTTCAAAGCGGTGCTGTCGCGCAACAAAAGTGTGCATCTGGTTGATGAGATCCGTTTAGTAGCCATTCATAAATTTGATTTTACGGGGGATTTTCCGTGCAGGACAAGAAGAAAAGAAAAAGGCCGCTGATTGCGGCCTTTTTGGTTAATTCAGGTTACTCGTCTTTTGGCGACGCGTTCTCAACCCTACTTTTCAACTTCTGACCAGGTCGGAAAGTCACTACACGGCGAGCCGTAATAGGAATATCTTCACCGGTCTTCGGGTTACGCCCGGGACGTTGGTTTTTATCGCGTAAGTCAAAATTACCAAAGCCTGATAGTTTAACCTGCTCACCGTTTTCCAGAGCACGACGGATCTCTTCGAAAAACAGCTCTACCAACTCTTTAGCATCACGTTTGCTAAGCCCTAGCTTATCAAACAGATATTCTGACATTTCAGCTTTTGTAAGCGCCATACGTTCAATCCCTCAATGATGCCTGGAATCGCTCTTTTAATGCCTCTACACATTTTGCAACGGTAGCGGCAATCTCCTCTTCTTCGAGTGTACGGCCCGTATCCTGTAGGATAAGGCTTATGGCAAGGCTCTTATAACCTTCAGCTACACCTTTGCCACGGTACACATCAAATAAGTTTACGCCAACTACCTGATTTGCGCCAACTTTCTTACATTCGACCAAAATATCTGCTGCGGGAACGTTTTCGGCGACCACAACAGCGATGTCACGACGGTTCGCTGGGAATCGAGAAATCTCTTTCGACTCAGGCACAGCGCGGTCTGCAAGCTTGTTCCACAGCACTTCGAACACCAGTGTACGGCCATTCAGAGAAAGCTTACGCTCGAGTTCTGGATGCACAACACCAATGAAACCAATGTATTCGCCATGTAAATAAATGGCTGCACTTTGGCCTGGATGCAAAGCTGGGTTGCTTGCGACTCTAAATTCAATGTCTGAAAGCTGACCAGTAAGATCCAGAACCGCTTCCAGATCGCCCTTCAAATCATAGAAGTCGACGGTGTTACGCGCCAGATCCCAATGCTCTTCGTAGCGATTTCCGCAGATAGCACCAGCCAGCATAAGATCCTGACGAATACCCAGGTCTGCCTGAGTATCAGGAACAAAGCGTAAACCTGATTCAAAGATACGTACACGGCTCTGCTGGCGGTTTTGGTTGTAAACTACAGTATTGAGCAGGCCAGTCAGCAAGGACAAACGCATGGCTGACATTTCGCTGGAAATTGGGCTTGGCAGAATCAGATTTTCTTCACCCGGGTGCAGCAACTGTTGAACTTTAGGATCAACAAAGCTGTAGGTGATCACTTCCTGATAGCCTTTATCAACCAGCATGGTTTTCACACGCTTAAGTGAAAGGTCCGCTTCACGATGGCTACCCATGATAAGACCCGCTTGTACCGGTTCATCAGGAATGCTGTTGTAGCCATATACGCGCGCCACTTCTTCAACCAGATCTTCTTCAATCTGCATATCAAAACGCCAACTCGGAGCCACTGCGGTCCACTGGTTGTCGCCTTCAGTCACTTCACAACCCAGACGACGCAGAATGTCGCTAACCTGCGAATCTTCAATATGATGGCCAATCAGACGGTCCAGCTTGCTGCGACGCAGAGTAATTGTGGCAGCTTTTGGCAAATGTGCTTCATTGGTGACGTCGATAACCGGACCGGCTTCACCACCACAGATGTCAATCAACAGGCGAGTGGCACGTTCCATTGCTTTGAATTGCAGTGCAGAATCCACGCCACGCTCATAGCGATGGGAAGCATCGGTATGTAAGCCATGACGACGCGCGCGTCCGGTGATAGACAGAGGGCTGAAGAATGCGCATTCCAGTAACACGTTCTGGGTTTCATCATTCACACCAGAATGTTCGCCGCCAAAGATACCCCCCATGGCCAGCGCTTTAGTGTGGTCAGCAATAACCAGCGTATCAGCGTTCAGTTTCGCTTCATTGCCGTCAAGCAGCGTCAGGGTTTCGCCCTCTTCCGCCATACGCACCACAATGCCACCTTCGATGCGGTTCAGGTCGAACGCATGCATTGGTTGGCCCAGTTCTAGCAACACGTAGTTAGTGACGTCAACTACTGCATCGATAGAACGAATACCGCAACGACGCAGTTTCTCTTTCATCCACAGTGGTGTTGGCGCTTTAACATTGATGCCTTTAACAACACGGCCCAGATAACGTGGGCAAGCTTCCGGTGCATCGACACGAATCGGCAGCGTATCGGTAATGGTCGCTGCAACTGAGACCATTTCTGGCTCGTGTAATGGCAGCTTGTTAACGACAGCAACATCACGAGCAACACCGATGATACCTAAACAGTCGGCACGGTTTGGCGTGACGCTGATTTCGATAGTGTTGTCATCAAGCTTCAGGTATTCGCGGATGTCGGTGCCAATTGGCGCATCCTGTGGCAGCTCGATAATGCCGTCGTGATCGTCGGAAATACCCAGCTCAGAGAATGAACACAGCATGCCTTCTGATGGTTCGCCACGCAGTTTGGCAGCCTTAATTTTGAAATCACCCGGCAGCACAGCACCAACAGTTGCAACCGCAACACGCAAGCCCTGACGGCAATTTGGTGCTCCGCAAACGATGTCTAACAGGCGTTCGCCACCAACATTCACTTTTGTTACACGCAGTTTGTCAGCATTTGGATGTTGGCCGCACTCAACCACTTCACCCACAACCACGCCATTAAATGCACCTGCAACGGCATCAACACCATCAACTTCAAGACCAGCCATAGTGATTTGGCTGGAAAGCTCTTCACTGCTGTTGGCTGGGTTTACCCATTCGCGTAACCAGAGTTCACTGAATTTCATTGGATATCCCGCCCTTATTTGAACTGTTTGAGGAAACGTAAATCATTTTCGAAGAATGCACGCAGATCGGTCACACCGTAGCGCAGCATGGTCAGACGCTCCATGCCCATACCGAATGCAAAGCCTGAGTAAACTTCTGGGTCAATACCCACGTTACGCAAGACATTTGGGTGCACCATGCCACAACCTAAAACTTCCAGCCATTTGCCATTTTTGCCCATAACATCAACTTCAGCGGAAGGCTCAGTAAACGGGAAGTAGGACGGACGGAAACGAATCTGCAAGTCAGCTTCGAAGAAGTTGTTCAGGAAATCGTGCAATGTGCCTTTCAGGTTGGTGAAGCTGATATTGGTATCAACAATCAAACCTTCCATTTGATGGAACATTGGTGTGTGTGTCTGATCGTAGTCGTTACGATACACGCGGCCTGGCGCAATAATGCGGATCGGCGGCTGCTTATCTTTCATAGTACGAATCTGTACACCAGAAGTCTGAGTACGCAGCAGACGGGTTGCATCGAACCAGAAAGTATCGTGATCGGCGCGAGCTGGGTGGTGCCCTGGAATGTTCAGCGCATCGAAGTTGTGGTAGTCATCTTCGATTTCAGGGCCCGTCGCCACGGTGAAGCCCAGTTCACCGAAGAAGCTTTCAATACGGTCAATAGTGCGCGTAACCGGGTGCAACCCCCCGTTTTCAACACGGCGCCCAGGTAACGAGACATCAATCGTTTCTTCTGCCAGACGTGCATTCAGAGCTGCACTTTCCAGTGCATTTTTACGCACATTCAGTGCTTCCTGCACTTTCTCTTTAGCTTCGTTGATGACCGCACCAGCAGCGGGACGCTCTTCTGGTGGCAATTCACGCAGGGTGGTCATCTGCAGGGTCAGATGCCCTTTTTTCCCTAAATATTCGACGCGTACGTTGTCTAACGCGGCAACATCCGGGGCCTCGTTTATGGCAGCCGTTGCGTTGGCAACCAGCTCTGCGAGATGTGGCATGGTATTCCTCTTGTGCCGGTATAATTACCGGGGTAGTTGATCCGTGTACAAAAATGACATGCAAAAAAAAGCCTCCATAATGGAGGCTTTAGGCGCTATTTTTCGTTTCTTTTCTTACGCGCAAAGCCCCCAGATTCAGGTGCTAAAGTAAAAAAAGAAACGGAAAATAGCAGCATTCATGCTTGCAGTTACCTTACTTGTCAGTTTTAAACCTTGCCTGGTGAAAGGGAAGGGTCCAAAAACGTCAACAGATTGATTATGTTAGAAATTAAAAGAGGGAGACAAGCTCCCTCTTTTAACCGGCTTACGCCAGAGCTGCTTTCGCTTTCTCAACCAGTGCAGTAAATGCCACTTTGTCGAATACGGCGATATCAGCCAAGATCTTACGGTCGATTTCAACAGAAGCTTTTTTCAAGCCGTTGATGAATTTGCTGTAAGAGATCCCGTTCTGACGAGCTGCAGCGTTGATACGTGCAATCCACAGCTGACGGAATTGACGCTTACGTTGACGACGGTCACGGTAAGCATATTGGCCAGCTTTGATAACAGCCTGGAAAGCAACGCGGTAAACGCGTGAACGCGCACCGTAGTAGCCTTTGGCTTGTTTAAGGATTTTTTTGTGACGAGCACGTGCGATAACACCACGTTTTACGCGAGCCATATTAGCTCTCCTGTTCTATATTCTGAATTAATTAAAAAGTTCTACTTATGCGTACGGCAGGCAAGCGATAACCAGGCCCAGATCCCCTTTGGAGACCATACCTTTCGGACGCAGGTGACGTTTACGCTTAGTAGACTTTTTAGTCAGAATATGACGCAGGTTAGCGTGCTTACGCTTAAAACCACCACCGGCGGTCTTTTTGAAGCGCTTAGCGGCGCCGCGTACAGTTTTAATCTTTGGCATTTAATAACTTTCCACTTCGCATTGTTAATAAAACGAACCAGAAGGCGAACAAAACTCACGAGGCAAAAGCCTCGCGAGAACTGTTACTTGATGGCCTTACTGTTTCTTCTTCGGAGCGAGCACCATGATCATCTGGCGGCCTTCGATCTTCGATGGGAAGGATTCGACCACTGCCAGTTCACTCAGATCGTCACGGACGCGATTAAGCACTTCCATACCAATCTGTTGGTGAGCCATTTCACGACCGCGGAAACGCAGTGTGATTTTAGCTTTATCACCCTCTTCCAGAAAGCGAACCAGGCTGCGGAGTTTTACCTGATAGTCGCCATCATCGGTACCAGGTCGGAATTTGATTTCCTTGACCTGAATAACTTTTTGCTTTTTCTTCTGTTCCTTAGAAGATTTGCTTTTTTCGTAGAGGAATTTGCCGTAATCCATAATTCGACAAACAGGCGGTTCAGCATTAGGACTGATTTCAACTAAATCGACCCCAGCTTCCTCGGCTTTTTCTAAAGCTTCATTCAGACTGACAATACCTAGCTGCTCGCCTTCTATACCTGTCAGACGAACCTCAGTGGCACGAATTTCTCTGTTTATGCGATTAGGACGCGCCGGTTGAACTCTTTTTCCGCCTTTAATAACTCTATTCCTCTAGTTGATTAAGATTGCGACTGCGAATTTCATTCTGCAGTTTTTCAATCAATTCGTTTACGTCCATGCTACCCAAGTCTTTGCCACGACGGGTACGAACGGCTACTTTGCCTGCTTCGACCTCTTTGTCGCCACAAACTAACATATAAGGGACACGACGCAACGTGTGTTCACGGATTTTAAAGCCAATCTTCTCATTTCTCAAGTCTGCTTTTACACGAATGCCTGCATTTTGCAATTTACGGGTCAATTCGTTAACGTAATCAGACTGTCCATCAGTGATATTCATGACCACTGCTTGAACCGGCGCAAGCCAAGTTGGGAAGAAACCCGCAAATTCTTCAGTCAGGATACCAATAAAACGTTCCATTGACCCGAGAATTGCACGGTGAATCATTACCGGAACCAGGCGTTCGTTACTTTCGCCGATATAAGAAGCACTCAGGCGTGATGGTAAAGAGAAGTCTAGCTGTACAGTGCCGCACTGCCATGCACGATCCAGGCAGTCATACAGGGTAAATTCAATTTTAGGGCCATAGAATGCACCCTCTCCCGGTTGATAATCAAACGGAATATTATTTTCTTGCAATGCTACGGCCAAATCCGCCTCTGCACGATCCCACATTTCGTCGGTACCGATGCGTTTTTCAGGGCGGGTAGACAGCTTCACAACGATTTTTTCAAAACCGAAGGTGCTGTACATATCATAGACCATACGGATGCAGCTATTCACTTCGTCACGTACTTGTTCTTCAGTACAGAAGACGTGAGCATCATCCTGAGTAAAACCACGAACGCGCATCAAACCATGCAACGCACCTGATGGTTCGTTACGGTGGCAGCTACCAAACTCAGCCATACGCAATGGCAAGTCACGATAAGATTTTAAACCTTGGTTAAAGATCTGTACGTGACCTGGGCAGTTCATTGGCTTGATGCAATATTCACGATTCTCAGAAGAGGTGGTAAACATAGCTTCTTTGTAGTTGTCCCAGTGGCCGGTTTTTTCCCACAGCACACGGTCCATCATGAACGGGCCTTTTACTTCTTGATACTGGTACTCTTTGAGCTTGGAACGAACGAAAACTTCCAGTTCACGGAAGATAGTCCAGCCGTCATTGTGCCAGAACACCATACCTGGTGCCTCTTCCTGCATATGATACAGGTCGAGTTGCTTACCGATCTTACGGTGATCACGCTTGGACGCTTCTTCCAGGCGTTGCAGGTAAGCATTCAGTTGTTTCTTGTCAGCCCAAGCGGTGCCGTAGATACGTTGCAGCATTTTGTTGCTGCTGTCGCCACGCCAGTATGCACCGGAAGTTTTCTGCAGTTTGAAATGATGGCAGAAACGCATGTTCGGTACGTGTGGGCCACGGCACATATCAACGTATTCTTCATGATGATACAGACCAGGCTTATCATCATGACTAATATTTTCATCAAGAATCGCGACTTTGTAGCTTTCACCACGGTTCACGAAAGTTTCGCGGGCTTCATGCCAGCTCACTTTCTTCTTGATAACATCGTAATCTTTTTCAGCCAGCTCGTGCATACGCTTTTCGAGCAGCTCAAGATCTTCCTGTGTCAGCGTGTGGTCAATATCAACGTCGTAGTAAAAACCGTTATCAATAACTGGGCCAATCGCCATTTTAGTGTGCGGCCACAGCTGTTTGATGGCATGACCCAATAAGTGGGCGCATGAGTGGCGGAGAATCTCCAGACCAGCTTCATCTTTAACAGTGATAATCGCGAGTTTAGCATCATGCTCAATAACATCAGATGCATCAACCAATTCGCCATCAACACGACCAGCGATACACGCTTTTGCAAGGCCTGGACCAATATCCAGGGCGACATCCAGCGGGCTAACAGCATGGTCGTAATGGCGTTGGCTGCCATCAGGAAGAGTAATAACAGGCATTATAAGTCCTTATCTGCAGTGGTGACCCACACGTAAGATCACATGCAATTCTATATAGTTTAATTAAATCAGCAAGTTAGGAAGGGTTGAATGCTTCACCTCGCAAACTGTGTACATCTGAGTGTACAAAATACTAAATGTACCCTCTTCCACCTGCTGATTAGACGCAGCCATAATACACGTCATTTGATATTGGATAAAGGCGGAACTTGATTGCAACAGAATGAACCATCTAATAAATCCGAATGTACACTGTGTACATCTATACTTTCATCTCTATCGGAGGTGTCTATGTGCGGACGCTTTGCTCAATCTCAAACCAGCGAAGAATATCTAGCCACCTAGCAGGTGAAGCTGCTCCGCATGATGGAGGAGATACTTGAAGAGACCGACATGTGGCTGGCATCTGAAAAGATGTTTAACACAGCAAAGAGAGGTCGCAAATACGCGTTTTTTTTGTACGCACAGCACGTGGTGCTTCCGACTGTCAGAGATCAATGGGTGAAGGGAGTAATTCTGTGTGTTATCATAATTCCGTTTGAAAAATAGGTAGCTTTTTATTATGGAATTCAGAAAAGACATAAACGCTTTGCGTTCTATCGCCGTGCTGTCTGTGATAATTTTTCACTTTAATAGCGACTACCTCCCTGGTGGATTTGCAGGTGTAGATATTTTCTTCGTCATATCGGGATATTTAATGACGAGAATAATTCTATCAGGGATTTACGAAAAAAGATTTAGTGTGAATAAATTTTATTTTTCACGCGCAAAGAGAATAATACCTGCCCTGACAATAACATGCCTTATTACCATGGTAATTGGCTGGCTTTTCATAAAGCCTTCAGATTTTTACGAGATGGGTAAAGATGTAGTAAGTAGTATATTTTTCGTTTCTAATTTTCTTTATTTATCCAGATCTGGCTATTTTGATGACTCTTCAGTAAATAATTTTCTGTTACACACATGGTCCCTTTCCGTTGAGTGGCAGTTTTATATTATTTACCCATTATTATTACTCGTAATTTCGAGGTTTTTCGGATTTAGAGCGGCAAAGCTTTCAATCGTCATAATGTTTATTCTTTCTTTCTGCGCATCTTTGTATGGTACATATAATTATGCAGAAGCGAGTTATTATATGTTTCCGATCAGAGCATGGGCAATGCTTGCAGGCGGATTAGCATACATCATAGCTGCACCTAAAGCGATAAACAGAACGTTAAGCATTGCTGGCCTCATTATTATCACGATAAGTTTTTTCATTATAAACAAAGAAACACCGTGGCCTGGAGTAATGGCAATAGTTCCGGTTGTTGGGGCATTCTTGTGTATTTATTCAAATTCCACATTAAAGCTTTACACCATAAAGCCGTTGCAGTTCATTGGCTCTATATCATATGAGATTTATCTCGTTCATTGGCCTCTTTTGGTATTCACGAGAAAGCTAGACTTGAATATCAGTTTTGCATGGTATGCATTGGTAACCATTATTCTTTCCTTTGCCTTAAACAAATCATTAGACCTCTTTAAATCTAATAAAAAACTTCCCGTAGTATTTTCAGCATGCATTGTACCTTGTCTTTTGGTTATTTCGAATAATGGCTACACCAGTCGAGTGCCAGAGCAATTCAGGATTACCAAAGATGAGTTTCAGAAAAAATACTATGGCGGCACTGATTATACGGCCAATAAGGTTTTCCATATAAATTCCAGAAATAATGACTTTAATTATATAATCACTGGGGACAGTTTTGGGTTGCAGTATATAAAGTCATTTGATGAGCATAAATTAAAGGCTGCTGCACTCTTCGACCATGGATGTCTTATATTTCCGAAATATTCCAGATATCTTAACAACCAAGAAGATACATCATGCTCTGAGGAGTATGAGAAATTGAAGTCAATGATGGACAAGGCTCCATCGGCCCCTCTTATCTTCGCCAGTTCCTGGGATACCTACAATGGCATTCTTATTAAGAAGGGTGACGATACACCTGTTGAAAAGGATAAAGATAAATATTATTCCATCGTTCTTAGTGAAATTTTATCTGTTATCAAAGATGGCGGCAACAAGCGAATATACTACATTATAGGG
>NZ_DATERI010000175.1:0-18235 GCF_035271705.1 Buttiauxella sp. | reverse complement strand
GCCAAAAAACACGGTGCCAAAAAACCAAAGAATGAAGTAGGGTAAGTGCCATTCAAAGTCAAAAAGGACGAAGCAATGACTCTACACTGCGCTTTTATAGGTTTTGGCAAAAGCACCACCCGCTACCATCTCCCTTACGTTCTGGTTCGCAAAGATAAAATCCACGTCGCGCACATTTTTCGTCGCAGTGAAAAACCAGAAATCGAACAGCAACCGCAATACAGCCACATTCATTTTACCAGCCAGCTCGATGACATCCTGAACGACCCGCAGGTAAAACTGGTGGTGGTTTGTACTCATCAGGATAGCCATTTCGAATACGCAAAACGTGCGCTGGAAGCGGGTAAAAACGTGCTGGTGGAAAAACCCTTTACCCCGACACTTGCCGAAGCTAAACAACTTTTTGAACTGGCTAAATCAAAAGGGCTAACCGTTACGCCTTACCAGAATCGTCGTTTTGACTCCTGTTTCCTGACGATGAAAAAAGCTATTGAAAGCGGCAAGTTGGGTGAAATTGTCGAAATAGAAAGCCACTTTGATATGTATCGTCCGGTTGCGGAAACTAAACCTGGCTTACCTGCAGATGGCGCGTTTTATGGCCTTGGCGTGCATACCATGGACCAAATCATCTCGTTATTTGGCCGCCCGGACCGCGTCGCCTACGATATTCGTAGCGTGCGCAATAAAGCCAATCCAGACGATACCTTTGAAGCACAGCTTTTCTATGGCGACCTGAAAGCCATCGTTAAAACCAGCCATCTGGTGAAAATTGATTATCCGAAATTCCAGGTTCACGGCACCAAAGGCTCGTACCTTAAATATGGTATCGACCAGCAAGAAACCAGCCTGAAGGCGTACATCATGCCAGGCGAACCGGGCTTTGCGGCTGATACGAGCGTCGGTGTGTTGGAATATGTGAATGATGCGGGCGAAACCGTACGCGAAGAGATAAAACCGGAGCAGGGCGACTACGGTCGTGTTTACGACGCGCTGTATGAAACCATTATTAACGGCCAACCTAATTACGTCAGAGAAATTGAAGCACTGACCAACCTCGAGATCCTCGAGCGCGGTTTCGAACAGGCTTCTCCTTCTGTAGTGACCCTCATTTAGCCCTGTTATGACGCCTCCGACTCATTCATTTTTTTTGAACAGAGGCGTCAATTTTCACCCTCTATGATCATTTCCGATTCGGGTCCACACTTAGCCCATCAAACGAATTGCGGAGAAATGAAAATGATCTTTTTAAGAAAATCTGAAGAACGTGGTCACGCGAATCATGGTTGGTTGGACAGCTGGCATACCTTCTCTTTTGCCAACTATTACGATGCCAATTTCATGGGGTTCTCGGCGTTACGTGTCATTAACGAAGACGTGGTCGAAGGCGGTGAAGGTTTTGGTACCCACCCGCACAAAGACATGGAAATCCTGACCTATGTGCTCGAAGGTGCGGTTGCGCATCGGGACAGCATGGGTAACGAAGAAAAGGTTCCTGCGGGCGAATTCCAGATTATGAGTGCCGGTACCGGGATTACTCACTCCGAGTACAACCCAAACAAAACCGAGCGTCTGCGCCTGTACCAAATCTGGATCATCCCGGATAAAAAGGGTATCACACCGCGTTACGACCAGCGCCGTTTTGATGCTCCGCAAGGGCGCCAACTGGTCCTGTCGCCTGATGCACGTGACGGTTCCCTCAAGGTGAATCAGGACATGGAATTGTCGCGTTGGGCGCTGGCAAAAGATGAGCAAACTGTTTACCAGGTCCCAGCAGAACGCCGCATCTGGATTCAAGTTGTGAAAGGCGATGTGTCGATAAATGGCACTCAAGCCAAAACCAGCGATGCAGTCGCTGTTTGGGATGAGCAAGCTATTTCGATTCATGCCAGCGAAGCCAGTGAAATTCTGTTGTTCGATTTACCGCCAGTCTAATACCCGTCATCCTTCGCGTTGTAGCGGTGTTGGCTACGGAAATTCACCCCGGTCACTTACCTTAGTAAGTTCCCGGGGATTCATTTCCTTGCCGCCTTGCTACACCACGAATGATTTCGGGTATTTAAATGCATATTTACCCGTCATAACCTTCCTCGAAACAGGGGGAAGGTTGTGCTTTGTCCGTGCTAAACTTTGCTGTCGATAGCCAACCCGCACAGCAAAACAATGAAAAAGAAAAGACCGGTATTACAGGATGTTGCAGACCGCGTTGGAATAACCAAAATGACGGTCAGCCGTTTTTTGCGTAATCCTGATCAGGTTTCCGCTTTATTACAGGTAAAAATTGCCGCCGCCCTTGATGAACTTGGCTATATTCCCAACCGCGCACCAGACATCCTTTCTAACTCGACAAGCCGAGCTGTCGGCGTGTTATTGCCTTCGCTAACCAACCAGGTTTTTGCTGAAGTGCTGCGTGGCATTGAAAATGTTATTGATGCTTACGGCTACCAGACCATGCTCGCTCACTACGGTTACAAACCGGAGTTAGAAGAAGAGCGTCTGGAATCGATGCTTTCCTGGAATATCGACGGTCTGATCCTCACTGAACGCACGCATACTCCGCGCACCTTGAAAATGATTGAAGTGGCGGGGATCCCGGTTGTGGAACTGATGGACAGCATTTCACCGTGTCTCGACATTGCCGTCGGGTTCGATAACTTCGAAGCGGCACGCCAGATGACTGCGGCGATCATTGCTCGCGGTCACCGCCACGTCGCTTATCTTGGCGCTCGTCAGGATGAACGAACCGTGATTAAGAAAAATGGGTACGAGCAAGCCATGCGTGAAGCGGGTCTTGTGCCTTACAGCGTGATGGTCGAACAATCCTCTTCTTACTCCACCGGTATCGAACTGTTTCGTCAGGCGCGTCGTGAATACCCGCAACTCGACAGTATCTTTTGTACTAACGATGACTTAGCTATCGGCGCGGCATTTGAATGCCAACGCCAGGGTCTGAGTATCCCACAAGATATGGCGATTGCCGGTTTCCACGGCCATGATATTGGTCAGGTGATGGAGCCGCGCCTTGCCAGCGTGTTAACGCCGCGTGAGCGTATGGGGCGCATTGGTGCCGAGCGTTTATTGGCGAGAATTCGCGGTGAAACAATTACCCCGCAGATGTTAGATTTAGGTTTTACGTTGTCGCCTGGCGGCTCAATTTAACTTCCCGTCATCATTCAAGTTGCAGGTATGTTAGCTGCACCCGCGCGCGCCAGTCACATAGCTATTTATGCTCGTGGGGACTTACGGTCTGGCTGCCTTCCTGCACTTGGAATTATTTAGGGGAAATGACTTCATTTATTGATGTAGTTCACACTTATTCACTTTTTAAGTGAATGGTTATTGCTTATTTTGCATGCTCTCCTGACAATGTTACCGATAACAGTTACCCGTAACAACCATAAATGCCAGTCGGAGCTACGCTATGAGCATTACTAACCATGACCACCATATTTACGTCCTGATGGGCGTCTCTGGCAGCGGTAAATCTGCTGTTGCAAGTGAAGTTGCACACCAACTCAATGCGGCGTTTCTTGACGGCGACTTCCTGCACCCACGTTGCAATATCATGAAAATGGCTTCCGGTGAGCCGCTCAACGATGAAGATCGCAAGCCATGGCTGCAAGCATTAAACGATGCGGCATTCGCCATGCAGCGCACCAACAAAGTCTCCCTGATTGTTTGTTCCGCACTGAAAAAAGTTTATCGCGACCAATTACGTGACGGTAATCCGAATCTGTCCTTCATCTACATGAAAGGCGATTTCGAGGTCATTGAAAACCGCCTGAAAGCGCGTAAAGGCCACTTCTTTAAAACGCAGATGTTGGTGACTCAGTTTGAAGCGCTGCAAGAACCTAAGTCTGACGAAGCGGATGTGCTGGTGGTGGATATTAATCAATCGCTTGAAAACGTAGTCGCCAGCACTATTGACGCTATCAATAAAGGCCGTATGTAGTCAGTACATGAGGACTTGTTTTAACTGCGGTTGGTTAGGTTTTACGGGTGCTGTTGTAAAGATGAAGGCGCAGATACACGCCTTCATTGCTTTAAACTCACGGCATTAGAAAACTCACGACATCAACGGCAATAGCTGCTGATAAATCTGGTTAAACACTTTGCGACGCGTTTTATATTGCTCATGGCGAGCCATGTCAGGCTTATGTTGTTGCTCAAGCGATAACTGCGGAAGCAGGTCATGTAGTGATTTATGCGGTGACATCGCGATTTGTGCCAGACGTGCCGCACCAAGTGCCGGGCCGACATCCCCTCCGGTGCGATAATCCAGCGTTTGCCCACTGATATCTGCCAGCATCTGCCGCCAGAACGGGCTACGCGCTCCCCCCCCAATTAGCGTGACACTTTGTGGCGTTACACCGCAGGAATGCACGACATCCATTCCATCCGCGAGTGCATAACCTACACCTTCCAGCACCGCACGAGCGAGTTCTGCTGGCCCATGCTGATGTGTCAGACCAAAGAAAACACCTTTTGCCTGCGGATTATTGTGCGGAGTGCGCTCGCCAGACAGATAAGGCAAGAACCAGACATCGCCTGCATCTTGATTAGAATTTTCGGCGGCGGCCAGCAGTGCCGGAACGCTACCCAGACCCGTCAATTTTGCTGCCCAATCGAGACACGATGCAGCACTGAGCATCACCGACATGAGATGCCAACGATGGGGCAACGCGTGACAGAAGCTGTGGACGGCACTTTCCGGTTTACTGCGGAAACCATCGCTGACTGCGAAGTAAACTCCCGAAGTACCCAGCGATAACATCGCTTGCCCAATATCCATCATGCCGACACCTACAGCACCAGCGGCATTATCGCCACCACCTGCAACAACCGGCACTGCGGGCATATTCCATGCCTGAGCAACGTCTGCTTTCAACGTGCCAGTCATTTCACAGCCTTCGAATAAATCCGGCATTTGCTTGCGGCTCAACTGGCACGCATCGAGCATTTTGTCGCTCCAGTCTCGCTTTGCGACATCCAGCCACATGGTGCCTGCGGCATCGGACATATCGCTGGCAAAAACGCCGCTCATACGCAGTCGCAGGTAATCCTTCGGTAACAGGACTTTATCGATTTTTGCGAAAACCTCAGGCTCATGGCGTTGTACCCACAACAGTTTTGGTGCGGTAAAGCCCGGCATCATCAAGTTGCCGGTAATGTCGCGTGATTCGGGTACGCTTGCTTCCAGCAAGGCGCACTCTTCTGCACAGCGACCGTCATTCCATAAAATCGCCGGGCGTAAAACGTTCTGCTGGCTATCGAGCAGTGTTGCACCGTGCATCTGCCCAGCAATCCCCACCGCTTTCACATCTTTAAGCGAATGCTGCTCGCCGAGTGCTTTCATTGCACGGTCGGTTGCTTGCCACCAGTGCTCTGGATCTTGCTCTGACCATAACGGATGCGGACGTGACACAGTCAGCGTTTCAGTGCACGTAGCCAGCACCTCGCCTTGCTCTCCGAGTAAAATCGCTTTAACACCCGATGTGCCCAGATCGATTCCAATGTACATAGTGTCGTTCCTTATATACCCGTCATTCTTCAAATTGCAGGGATGTTGGCTGCAGGATTTCACCCCAGTCACTTACTGATGTCAGCTCCTGGGGATTCGAGCCTTTGCCGCCTACCTGCAACTCGAATTATTTAGGGCATTCGCTGCAGGTGGTCCTTCCAGACCTGGGCTTAAATTTATCTATCGAACAGATAATGATTCACCAGGTTTTCCAGTAATTCCTGACGTCCGCTCTGATGCTGTGGATTCAGGTTATGTTGTTCAGCGTACTGCGCAATTTGTGAAAGTGACATTTGCCCTTTCAGAATTTGCTGGCCAAGTTCACCATTCCAACCGGCATAACGCTTCGCAACACGTTTATCCAGCTCGCCATCTTCAATCATGCGTGCGGCAATTTTCAGCGACAGCGCCATCACATCCATGGCACCAATGTGACCATGGAACAGGTCATACTTATCGGTGCTTTGACGACGGACTTTGGCGTCAAAGTTCAGGCCGCCAGTGGTGAAACCACCTGCTTTCAGAATTTCGTACATCACCAGTGAGTTTTCTTCCACGCTGTTCGGGAACTGGTCTGTATCCCAACCCAATTGCGGGTCGCCACGGTTGGCATCGACAGAACCGAAGATACCCAACGCAATGGCGCTGGCGATTTCGTGATGGAACGAGTGACCCGCGAGTGTCGCGTGGTTCGCTTCAATGTTTACTTTGATCTCTTTTTCCAGGCCAAACTGCTTCAGGAAACCGTAGACTGTAGCAACATCGTAATCGTACTGATGCTTGGTCGGCTCTTGTGGTTTAGGCTCGATGAGCAACGTGCCGCGGAAACCAATTTTGTGTTTGTGTTCAACCACCATCTGCAAGAAGCGGCCAATTTGCTCACGCTCCTGGCGCAAATCGGTATTGAGCAGTGATTCGTAGCCTTCACGGCCACCCCACAGCACATAGTTTTCTCCACCCAACTGGTGAGTCGCATTCATCGCGGTAACGACTTGCGTTGCCGCCCAGGAGAAGACTTCTGGATCTGGACTGGTCGCAGCACCCGCACCATAACGAGGGTTGGTAAAGCAGTTGGCGGTACCCCACAACAATTTCACGCCGCTTTCCTGCTGCTTTTGCGCCAGCACTTCGGTCATTTTCGCGAAGTTATTCAGGTACTCTTTCAGTGACGCGCCTTCTGGTGAGACGTCCACATCGTGGAAGCAGTAATACGGAACATTCAGTTTGTGGAAGAACTCGAAGGCAACATCAGCTTTCAGTTTTGCCAAACCTAGTGCGTCACCTGCTTGCTGCCACGGACGTTCAAAAGAACCGGCACCAAACATATCTGCACCGTTCCAGCAGAAGTTATGCCAGTAACACGCGGCAAAGCGCAGGTGCTCTTCCATGCGTTTGCCCAGCACGATTTCTTCTGGATTGTAGTGACGAAATGCCAGCGGGTTAGCGGTTTTAGGGCCTTCAAAACGTACACGTTCAAGTTGGTCGAAATAGGTTTGCATGATTGACTCCGTGATCAGGGGAAATATACCCATAATCTTTCAAGTTGCCTGTGCGTTAGCGGCTCTCGCTCACCCGAATCACTTACTCAAGTAAGCTCATCGGGATTCACTCTTTTGCTGCCTTCCTGCATCTCGAAATCTTTTGGGTTTAGCAAATAAGCGATTCTCTAACCATCCTGTATTTTCCCTGGAGTTTGCTCAATTACGTTATTTCACACTGCGATTAAGAGAATGCTCAAATGTGCGCTGCCTCGCAAAAAAAGCTAAAAATAATGAATTAAATGTCTCGAGGGTTATTCCAGTAAATATTGCAATGAGTGGTTTTATTAAATGAAAATCAGATCCCCATCATAAATTCATAATTAAACCAAAAAACATAATGGGAAGATAAAAATCTGTAATTGCTGGATTCGCATTCACAGACAACAATTCTATCCGTTCAACAGATGTTAATAATTTTTAATCCGATTTATCCCACCCTACACAGGTATAAAAAGATGAAAATGAAGATTAAGAACTTCTTACTCACATTGTGTGCCTCACTCGTACTCACCAGCGCCTGCAGTATCGCCAAAGAAGTCAAAATTGGCATGGCAATTGATGACCTGCGTCTTGAACGCTGGCAGAAAGACCGCGATATCTTTGTTAAAAAAGCCGAGTCTTTGGGTGCGGAAGTCTTTGTTCAGTCCGCTAACGGCAGCGAAGAAACACAAATTTCGCAAATAGAAAACATGATCAACCGTGGCGTCGATGTTCTGGTCATTATTCCGTATAACGGCCAGGTATTAAGCAACGTGATTGCTGAAGCCAAAAGAGAAGGGATAAAAGTATTAGCTTATGATCGCATGATTAATAATGCAGATATTGATTATTATATTTCTTTTGATAATGAAAAGGTCGGTGAGCTTCAGGCGCAAAGTATTGTTAACAAAGTGCCTTCTGGTAATTATTTCTTGATGGGTGGCTCACCGGTTGATAATAATGCGAAGTTATTCCGTGCAGGGCAGATGAAAGTATTAAAACCGTATATTGATAACGGGAAAATAAAAGTCGTTGGCGACCAATGGGCTGATGGTTGGTTACCTGAAAACGCATTGAAAATCATGGAAAATGCGCTGACGGCGAATAACAATAAAATTGATGCCGTTGTCGCATCAAACGATGCCACTGCAGGGGGGGCAATCCAGGCGCTGAGTGCGCAAGGGTTGGCGGGTAAAGTCGCGATATCCGGGCAAGACGCGGATTTAGCCGGTGTGAAACGTATTATTGCCGGTACGCAGACCATGACGGTTTATAAGCCAATCACCAAGCTTGCGAATACAGCAGCGGAAATTGCCGTTGAATTAGGCGAAGGCAAACAACCCGCTTCTGATGCTTCTCTTAATAACGGCGTTAAAGATGTCCCTTCACGCCTTCTGACGCCAATCGAAGTCGACAAAGCCAATATCGACAGCACGGTTGTGGCTGACGGTTTCCACAAAAAGAACGAGCTATAGCCTACTGCGCCCGTGGTTTACCACGGGCAATACCCTTAAAAGAGGTAAAGGAGTCGCTATGCCTTGTTTGTTGGAAATGAAAAAGATCACTAAAACCTTCGGTGCTGTGAAGGCGGTTGATAGCGTCAGTTTGTCAGTTGATTCCGGTGAAGTGATGTCGCTTTGTGGCGAGAACGGCTCCGGAAAATCCACGCTGATGAAAGTCTTGTGCGGTATTTATCCTTTTGGCAGCTACGAGGGTGAAATTTGGTTTGCCGGAGAAAAAATCCAGGCGAGCCATATCCGCGATACCGAGCGCAAAGGTATTGCGATTATTCACCAGGAGCTGGCGCTGGTTAAGCATTTGACGGTGCTGGAGAATATTTTCCTCGGTGCAGAGATGTCACGGCATGGCGTGTTGGACTACGACAGCATGACGCTCCGTTGCCAAAAATTGCTCGCACAGGTGAGCTTAAATATTTCCCCGGATACTCGCGTGGGGTCGCTCGGGCTTGGGCAACAACAGCTGGTCGAAATTGCCAAAGCATTGAATAAGCAGGTGCGTCTTCTCATTCTGGATGAACCAACCGCCTCGTTAACCGAGCAAGAAACGGCGGTGTTGTTGGGGATTATTCGTGACCTGCAAGCGCACGGCATCGCCTGTGTTTATATCTCTCACAAACTCAATGAAGTTAAAGCTATTTCCGACACCATCTGTGTTATCCGCGATGGTAAACACATCGGCACTCGCGAAGCGGCACTGATGCGTGAAGAAGACATTATCACCATGATGGTTGGGCGCGAGCTGACGGCTCTTTACCCCAATGAACCGCACCAGATTGGCGATGAAATTCTTCGTGTTGAGCATCTTACCGCCTGGCATCCGGTAAACCGCCAAATCAAACGGGTGAACGACGTTTCGTTTTCACTGCATAAAGGCGAAATTCTGGGCATTGCCGGGTTAGTGGGGGCGGGGCGTACCGAAGCGGTGCAGTGTTTATTTGGTGTCTGGCCGGGCAAATCTGAAGGCCGGATTTTCATTGATAACCAACAAGTTTCCATTGGTAGCTGCCAACAAGCCATTGCGCATGGTATTGCGATGGTGCCTGAAGATCGCAAAAAAGATGGCATTGTGCCGATTATGGCGGTAGGACAAAACATCACGCTTGCCGCACTAAGCCAGTTTTCTGGAGCGTTAACTCACCTTGATGACGCCGCAGAATTTAACTGCATTCTGCAATCAATTGCGCGGCTAAAAGTGAAAACATCATCGCCCGAGCTGTCTATTGGCCGCCTGAGTGGTGGCAATCAGCAAAAAGCGATTCTGGCGCGTTGTCTGCTGCTCAATCCCCGCATCCTGATTCTTGATGAACCCACGCGTGGCATTGATATCGGCGCGAAATATGAAATCTACAAACTTATCAACCAACTGGTGCAGCAAGGTATTGCGGTCATTGTTATCTCATCAGAATTACCAGAAGTGCTGGGTCTGAGTGACAGAGTGCTGGTGATGCATGAAGGGCGCATCAAAGCTGATCTGATGAATAACAATTTGACCCAGGAGCAGGTTATGGAAGCTGCACTGAGGAGTGAAAAGCATGTCGAAAACCAATCAGTCTGAACTGAAACTCACGGCACCTACGGCTTCGCCTTTTGCGGGATTGCGGGCGCTTAATTTTCAGGTTTTTGTCATGATTGCCGCGATTGTGGCGATCATGCTGTTCTTCACCTGGACTACCGATGGTTCTTACCTCAGTGCCAGAAACGTCTCTAACCTGCTACGCCAGACGGCTATCACTGGAATTCTGGCAGTAGGGATGGTGTTCGTCATTATCTCGGCGGAAATTGACCTTTCCGTTGGCTCAATGATGGGCTTGCTGGGCGGTGTAGCGGCGATATTCGATGTCTGGTTAGGTTGGCCACTACCACTGACTATCGTTGTGACATTAGCTCTGGGCCTGGTTCTGGGGGCATGGAACGGTTGGTGGGTGGCTTATCGCAAAGTCCCTTCTTTTATTGTCACCCTCGCCGGAATGTTGGCGTTTCGCGGTGTGTTGATCGGCATTACTAACGGCACCACCGTTTCGCCAACCAGCGTCGATATGTCGCAAATCGGACAAAGTTATCTCCCGGACGGTATCGGCTTTGGTATCGGCACATTAGGGCTGGTCTTTTTTGTTGCCTGGCAATGGCGGATGCGTCTCCGCCGTCAGGCATTGGGGCTGGAAATACCCGCATCGACAGGTGTTGTAGGGCGCCAGGCAATCACAGCCGTGATTGTGTTAGGGGCCATTTGGTTACTCAATGATTACCGGGGCGTGCCAACACCCGTACTAATCCTGTCGTTATTACTGCTGGCCGGTATGTTTATGGCGACTCGCACCGCATTTGGGCGGCGTATTTATGCGATTGGCGGCAATATTGAAGCGGCGCGCCTGTCTGGTATTAATGTTGAACGCACCAAGTTGGCGGTTTTCGCCATCAATGGACTCATGGTGGCGATTGCCGGGTTGATTCTCAGCTCACGTCTGGGCGCTGGCTCCCCTTCTGCGGGGAACATTGCTGAACTCGATGCTATCGCGGCATGTGTGATTGGTGGCACCAGCCTTGCGGGCGGAGTGGGGAGTGTCGCCGGTGCTGTGATGGGCGCGTTTATCATGGCTTCTCTGGATAACGGAATGAGCATGATGGATGTGCCCACGTTCTGGCAGTACATCGTAAAAGGGGCGATTTTGCTGCTGGCAGTATGGATGGATTCGGCGACTAAACGTAGAGCGTAGTGTGCAAATGATCACAGTGCCGGGTGAATGTTACCCGGCACTTTTGCAATTATGGTATTGAATGTAAGGGTTTTTTATCAGGAAATACAAAGCATGTTTGAGAAACGTCATCGCATTACGTTGTTATTCAATGCCAATAAAGCCTATGACCGCCAAGTGGTGGAAGGGGTGGGTGAATATTTGCAGGCGTCTCAATCCGAGTGGGATATTTTTATCGAAGAAGATTTCCGTGCCCGTATCGATAACATTAAGGAATGTTTAGGGGATGGGGTTATTGCCGATTTCGACGATGCAGAAATTCAGCATTTGTTAGAGGGTGCCGAAGTGCCGATTGTCGGCGTTGGGGGCTCTTACCATTTACCCGAGCACTATCCGCCAGTGCATTACATTGCCACTGATAACCACGCATTGGTGGAAAGTGCATTTTTGCATCTCAAGGAGAAAGGTGTTCAGCGTTTTGCCTTCTACGGTTTACCCAATTCCAGTGGCAAAGGTTGGGCGATGGAGCGCGAACATGCCTTTAACCAACTGGTGGCGAAAGAAAAATATCGTGGTGTGGTTTATCAAGGGATAGAAACCGCGCCAGAAAACTGGCAGCACGCACAAAATCGGTTGGCTGATTGGGTGCAAACGCTACCCCCACAGACTGGGATTATCGCGGTGACCGATGCTCGTGCGCGCCATCTTCTACAGGTCTGTGAGCATTTGCACATTCCGGTGCCGGAAAAGCTGTGTGTGATTGGTATTGATAACGAAGAACTGACGCGCTATTTATCGCGAGTGGCGCTTTCATCCGTGGCGCAAGGCACCCGACAAATGGGATACCAGGCCGCCAAATTATTACATCGCTTGATGGATAACGAACCGCTCGCATTACAACGCATTCTGGTGCCGCCGGTGCGCGTCGTCGAACGCCGCTCAACGGATTATCGTTCTTTGCATGACCCCGCAGTGATTCAGGCGATGCATTACATCCGCAATCACGCCTGCAAAGGAATTAAAGTTGAACAGGTGTTAGATGCGGTTGGGATCTCACGTTCCAATCTGGAAAAGCGTTTTAAAGAGGAAGTCGGTGAGACCATCCATGCGATGATTCACGCCGAAAAACTCGAAAAAGCGCGTAGCTTGCTGGTCTCTACGTCGTTGTCGATCAACGAAATATCGCAGATGTGTGGTTATCCATCGCTGCAATATTTTTATTCTGTTTTCAAGAAAGAGTATGACGCGACCCCGAAGGAACACCGTGATAGGTATAGCGAGATATTAGTGTAAAAAAAACGCCTTCATATTGAAGGCGTGAATTTATTACTTATTATTAACAATCTATTTTATTTAATTAATTCGGTACCATAAAACGCTGATTGGTTTGGTACATCGCAAAGAGATAGTTGTTATAGCTACTACCCTTAGTTGAATACCCTTTCAGCTTATGAATCATATTGCTGGCCGTGACTTCTTGATCCGCTTTGCGCAATTGGGCACGCGATTTACGGAAAGATTTATAGGCTGGGTGCGTATTCAGATTTGTAACGTAAGAGTTAACGCCTTCTTTAACTGAATCGTAATGCAAGTAGCCTTTAACTTTACCTGGCTCGCTGTTGCAATGACGCTTGCTGCACTTCATACCAAACAAGTTGTTATTATTACGTGCGAGTTTAGAGGTACCCCAGCCACTCTCGGCTGCGGCCATCGTTGCCACCATATTGGTAGGAATGATGTCGACTTTTTCCATCAGCGTATTCCATGGCACGCTTCTGGTATTACCGCTCCACGCAATTTTATAGCGTTTGGTAATATCCTTTAGACGCGCACGTTCTGAAGGTGACCAGCGTTTCTCATACTGCTTTGAAACCAGCCAGTTACGATCAACAGTGATCGCTGCATTTTGACTAGTAATATATGGCATGACCGTCCGGAGAAACGCTTTTTTTCTAGGTGTTCCGGAAGGGTATTTTCGCAAATCAGGGAGCGATGCAATTTCACTATTGCGAGAATACTCTTTCTTACTACTTGCCAGTTTCTTACTTTGTGTATTCGTGCTTTTTGTCGCAGCTAATTGGGCTTTATGCGATTTTGGCTCATGTTGACTTGCTAATACCCCAGTTGAAAAACTGAAGGTCAGTAACATAAGTATCGCAGCCCCGAATCGTCGGATTGGGGTTGATATCATTAGATCTCCTGGTCGGATCGTTACGTTTCTAGTGCCTTATTCGTGAAAGGTTTCGAACAAAGTGAACGCAGATACTAACAAAAATAGACCTCCTGAGCACCAAAAGAAATAATCCAATTCTGAAATGATGTCACGTACGAAGTTCTTATGACGGCAAAAAGTGTCATATTTTGCGATGGTTATCGCATATTTTACTGAATTGATATCGCCATCACTCACCCTGGTATCTCCTCCCCAACTATCCATTTTGGGGATGAACTCTGCTACTTAAAACAGTGCCACACTGGATAAAAGATAATCGCTGGTTTAACCCTATGAAAAAATTACCTCTGTTGTTTCTTCTGTTGCCAGGCTTTGCACAAGCTGTGTGGACCACCCCTGGACTACCGGCGTTCAAAGAGCAAACTCCAGGTGTGTTTATCAGTGACGCAAAGCTTGCGAAAGGGGCGCTCCCGCTAAGCCTTAAACTCGACCAGACCTGCTGGCAGCCCGCAGAATCCATCAAACTGAACCAGGCACTTTCGTTAAAGCCTTGCGAAGGAGAGGCACCCGTCTGGCGTTTATTTCGTGAAGGTGAGTATCGGATACAAATCGACACCCGAAGCGGCACTCCCACGCTGAGTCTGAGCGTGAATAGCGAGCCGCAAGCCGCGCCGGTCGATGTGACTCGACAATGCCCAAAATGGGATGGTAAAGCGTTAACCGTGGAGGTGAGCAAAACCTTCGCTGAGGGCAGCGAAGTACGCGATTTCTACAGTGGTGCGACGGCAACGGTCAAACAAGGCCAGATTACCCTGATGCCTGCGGCAAACAGCAATGGCCTGTTGCTGCTGGAGTCTGCCAGCACCAAACAGGCTGCGCCATTTAGCTGGCAAAATGCCACGGTCTACTTTGTTCTGACTGACCGTTTTGCAAATGGCAATCCTAACAACGACAGCAGCTATGGCCGTCATAAAGATGGCATGCAAGAAATTGGCACGTTCCACGGCGGTGACCTCGCCGGTTTAACCCACAAGCTCGACTATCTCCAGCAATTGGGCGTCAACGCATTGTGGATAAGCTCACCGCTGGAACAAATCCACGGCTGGGTTGGCGGCGGCACCAAAGGCGATTTCCCGCATTACGCCTACCACGGTTACTACACCATGGACTGGACCAAACTCGACGCCAATATGGGCACCGCGGATGAACTGCGCACCCTGGTGGATGAAGCCCATAAGCGTGGGATCCGTATTTTATTCGATATCGTCATGAACCACACCGGCTACGCCACCCTTGCGGATATGCAGGAGTATCAGTTTGGCGCGCTCTACCTGAAAGGCGATGAACTGACTAAAACGCTTGGCAAAAATTGGACGGACTGGAAACCCGCTGCGGGTCAAAGCTGGCATTCCTTTAATGATTACATCAACTTTGGTGACAGTACTGCCTGGCAAAACTGGTGGGGGAAAAATTGGATTCGTACCGATATCGGCAATTACGACAGCCCTGGTTTTGATGATTTAACACTGTCGCTGGCGTTCTTACCGGATTTGAAAACTGAATCGACACACGCTGCGGGTTTGCCCATCTTTTATCGTCATAAACCTGATACCCACGCGAAAGAAATTGCGGGCGACACCGTGCGCGATTACCTGACTCACTGGCTTAGCCAATGGGTGCGTGACTACGGTATTGATGGTTTTCGGGTCGATACCGCAAAACACGTTGAAAAAGCGGGCTGGCAGCAACTTAAAGCACAGTCTGTTAGCGCACTGGCGGAATGGAAAAAAGCCCATCCAGACAAGAAGCTTGATGATGCATCTTTCTGGATGACCGGAGAGTCCTGGGGCCACGGGGTGATGAAAAGCGACTACTACAACAGCGGTTTTGACGCGATGATCAATTTTGATTATCAGGAGCAAGCGGCAAAAGCGGTTGATTGTCTGGCGAACATTGACCTCACCTGGCAGCAAATGGCGGCTAAGTTGC
Organism: Buttiauxella sp.; assembly: GCF_035271705.1. Classification (GTDB taxonomy): domain Bacteria; phylum Pseudomonadota; class Gammaproteobacteria; order Enterobacterales; family Enterobacteriaceae; genus Buttiauxella. The sequence continues at coordinate 2,822 of NZ_DATERI010000175.1, read as the reverse complement.
AAGATTTTAATGTTCTTAGCTACCTTTCTTCGCACGATACTCGCCTGTTCCGTGAAGGGGGGCAGCGTGCTGCAGAACTGCTGCTGCTGGCGCCGGGTGCGGTGCAGATTTTCTATGGTGATGAAACAGAACGTCCGTTTGGTCCGACCGGTTCTGACCCGCTCCAGGGCACGCGTTCTGATATGAACTGGGGGCAAAACGTCGCCACACTGTCGCACTGGCAGAGAATCAGCCAGTTCCGTGCCCGCCATCCGGCCATTGGTACGGGCCAACAGAACACGCTAAACATGAAGCAAGGATATGGTTTCAGCCGTCAGTCAGATGATGACAAAGTGATGGTGGTTTGGGCGGGGAACCCATAATCCATAAAGACTGTAAGTCGGATAAGCGAAGCGTCATCCGACAAAAATAGATTCAGCATTTAATGCTTTCTATGTGTGGTTAGGCAGCATATTACCGATTAGAGGCTATCCTTAATGCGTTTGCACCGCGTCTTTTACGGCGTTATGGTTAGCCTCTTTTTGATTGTCAAAGACCTCTACGTTATGACGTTTTCACTTTTCGGCGACAAATTTACCCGCCATGCAGGCATTACACGCCTGATGGAGGACTTGAACGACGGCCTGCGCACGCCAGGTGCAATCATGCTGGGTGGCGGTAATCCTGCACAAATTCCTGCGATGAATGACTACTTCCAGGAGCTGCTGGCAGACATGCTGGCAAACGGGAAAATGACCGATGCACTATGCAATTACGATGGTCCGCAGGGGAAAAGTGAGTTACTTGACGCGCTTGCGGATATGCTGCGCACCGAATTAGGTTGGGATATCACTGCGCAGAATATTGCACTGACAAATGGTAGTCAGAGTGCCTTTTTCTACTTGTTTAACTTGTTTGCGGGCCGTTATGCCGATGGCAGCACTAAAAAGGTGTTGTTCCCTCTGGCACCGGAATACATCGGCTATGCTGATTCCGGCCTTGAAGAAGACCTGTTTGTCTCGACGCGACCCAACATCGAACTGCTGCCAGAAGGCCAGTTTAAATATCACGTAGACTTTGAGCATCTGCGTATCGGCCCTGATACCGGGATGATTTGCGTCTCGCGCCCTACCAACCCAACGGGCAACGTGATTACCGATGAAGAGCTGATTAAACTCGATGCGTTGGCCAACCAGCACGGTATTCCGCTGGTGATTGATAACGCTTATGGCGTTCCCTTCCCGGGGATTATTTTCAGCGAAGCCCGCCCGTTGTGGAATCCAAACATCATCTTGTGCATGAGCTTGTCAAAACTGGGTTTACCGGGCAGCCGTTGCGGCATTATTGTTGCCAATGACAAAATTATCTCAGCAATCAGAAACATGAATGGAATCATCAGCCTGGCACCGGGTGGTATTGGCCCTGCGATGGCGTGTGAGATGATTAAGCGTAACGATTTGCTGCGCTTGTCTGAAACGGTGGTTAAACCGTTCTATTACCAGCGTGTTCAGGACACGATCGCGATTCTTCGCCGCTACTTGTCACCAGAACGCTGCCTGATTCACAAACCCGAGGGCGCAATTTTCCTATGGCTGTGGTTTAAAGACCTGCCGATCTCTACCGAATTGCTCTATCAGCGCCTGAAAAAACGTGGCGTTTTGATGGTGCCGGGGGATTATTTCTTCCCAGGCCTTGATAAGCCGTGGCCACACACGCATCAATGTATGCGTATGAACTATGTGCCGGAGCCAGATAAAATCGAAGCGGGCGTGAAGATCCTTGCAGAAGAGATTGAACGCGCGTGGGATGAAAGCGGAAATTAATTGAATGGTCATGGTGGATGACGATTCGCGTACCGACCTAACGATGGCTTTTCGTAGGTCAGATAAGCGAAGCGTCATCCGACAAGTTTCTAGCGAACCACTAAAGAGTCGTACCCTTTCCAGCGATAATTCAGCATCGACACAATCCAACAGGCAATAAACAACCCAACCACGATAAAGCCCGCATTCCCGAGATTCTCATTCAACGCGTCAACCCACTTCCACATGCCACTATGCAGGTCGAATTTATCCGCCAACAACCCCAACGCCTCCATGCCGCCAATAAACAGAGCGACGACCACGGAGGTGCCGGTAATCGTCATGTTGTAATAGAGCTTGCGTTGCGGTTTGTTAAACGCCCAACCATAAGCGCCAACCATAATAATATTGTCGAGCGTATCAATCAGCGCCATCCCACTGGCAAACAGTGCCGGGAACACCAGAATCGACCACATCGACATACCGCTAGATGCACTGGCGGCAGAAATGCCCAGGATGCCAATCTCAGTTGCCGTATCAAATCCTAAACCAAACAAAAAACCGACCCAATACATGTGCCAGCTTTTATTAATCAGCTTGAAAGTGGAGCGAAACAGCCAGCTCATCACACCGCCACCGGTAAAATCCGTCGCCTCGGCACAGAGCGGTTCACCACGCTTAAGCTGACGGAAATTGCGCCATACACCACGTAAAATCATCAGGTTGACCAGCGCCATTGCCAGCAAGAAACACGCCGAAATGGTGGTGCCAATCACACCGCCGACATTTTGAAACCAGTCCATATCACTCTGGAATGCTGCTGCAGTGGCGGCAATGGCCACGGAAGCCAACACCACAATGCTGGAGTGACCGAGGGAGAACCAGGCCCCAATGCCAATTGGGCGTTTCCCTTGCTGCATCATTTTGCGCGTCACGTTATCAATCGCCGCAATGTGATCAGCATCGACGGCATGCCGCAAGCCGAAGCACCAGGCCAGCAAACTTGCGGCCATCAGCGCAGAGCTGTAGTGAAACAAAACC
>NZ_DATERI010000174.1:0-13225 GCF_035271705.1 Buttiauxella sp. | reverse complement strand
CCCCCGCTCAGGCCACTGATTTCTTTTGGCGCGGTATCGGCCATCACAGCCCAACCCAATGCACCGATGCCTTTACCGAAGAACGCCATCGCCATAAAGCCGACAACCATCATTTCTGATTCGACATAGTTACAGAACACCATGCTCACCGAGAGCATCATCCCCAGTACAATAGGTGTTTTACGGGCGATGTTTAACGAACCGGTACGGCGCATCAGCCAGTCGGAAATGATGCCCCCGAGAACCCCACCCGCAAATCCGCAAACCGCTGGCACAGATGCCACAAATCCCGCTTTGAGGATCGACATCCCTTTTTCCTGCACCAGATAAACCGGGAACCAGGTAATAAAGAAGTACGTCAGGGCATTAATACAGTACTGACCGATGTAGATCCCCACCATCATGCGTGAGCTAATCAACTGTTTGATCTGGCCCCATTTCTGAGACATCGGCACTTTTTCTTTGGTGTTGGCCTGATCCATGTTGATCAGCGCGCCACCCGCTGCGATGTAATCCAGCTCTTGCTGGTTCACACCCGGATGGTTGTTAGGTTCATGCATCACTTTCAACCAGACAAAGCTGATGATGATGCCCAGTCCACCCATAAAGAAGAACACATGTGACCAGCCCACTGCACTCGTCAGCCAACCCATGATTGGCGCGAAGATGACCGTGGCGAAATACTGTGCGGAGTTAAAAATCGAGACCGCCGTACCGCGTTCTTGTGCCGGGAACCACGCTGCGACTATTCGACTGTTGCCAGGGAAGGAAGGTGCTTCAGCCAGACCCACCAGGAAGCGCAGAACAAACAGCGCGACGATGATGCCAAAACCGTCGAAGATATCGACGAAGCCTTGCAGCAAGGTAAACAGTGACCAGATAAAAATGGACCAGAAGTAAACGCGTTTTGATCCAAATTTATCCAGCAACCAGCCGCCGGGGATTTGGCCGATAACATAAGCCCAGGAGAACGCAGAGAACACGAATCCCATACCTATCGGATCCAGACCGATGCTTTTTGCCATTTCCGAACCGGCAATGGACAGCGTGGCGCGGTCGCCATAGTTAAACGAGGTGACGATAAACAGCATCACCACAATCCAGTAGCGGGCGTTGGTTCTCTTTTGAACCGCGCTCGCTGCTTGGCTAATTGTGTTCATGTTGCACTCCTGAATAATAGCTTTGGCTACAATCCATTCTGCACTGGTAGGGTAGTCAGAATGAGGTATCGGTCTATCCACAGTATTTTTGTGACGCTGTATCTGTGATTTTTATATTCGACCGAGTGAAAGTATATGAAGGGAGTTAATCAGCCTCATCGTGCAAAGACCCAAGTTTACCGCACGTTTCATGAGCACTTTGTGGCGTCTGTCCAACTGGCTGGGGGATGGTTCACGATTTTTGAAACAAACCCAAAAAACAGAGGGTTTTGTGAGATAGAAGCTGGCTAAAGATTGGAATTCTGCATCATATCAATTTGGCGGGATAGCGGGTGGCGCTGAAGCCTACCCGCTCTGCTTGCTTGCTTATTACTTTAACAGCGTTTCCCACTGCTCGACCCATGGATTCGAGACCGACTCAGGCTCAGGATGATCATTGGCATCAATCGCTAAAACGGTGCCAATGCGTTGCGCGCCCTGCTCTTGCAGCAAGGTATCGAATTGTTTGCCGCCACCACAAAAATGTTCGTAGTTGCTGTCGCCCAACGCAATCAAACCGTAACGCAATTCAGGCTGGTATCCGACTTCGTCTTTAATTGCCTGAAACAGAGGAACGATGCTGTCTGGCAAATCGCCCTGGCCTGTGGTTGACGTGACAATCAGTACATATTGCTCGCGATATTTCTGCCAATCTGCAAGCTCAGGATCTTCGAATACAGTGGCTTTATGACCTTTCTTTTTTAGGAAAGCCTCGGCTTCTTCCGCCACTAACAGCGAGTTTCCATACATCGTTCCTACAAAAATCCCCACTTCGGCCATCAGTTAACTCCTTGCGTTACGGCTGTATTATTCATCCTGGCCGTTGCTTGCCACAAACTCAACCTTTTCGATATCACTCAGCAATCCACGCCAGCCAAACTGTGACATCATCTGCATCCAGGTATCATCAAGAGTTGCGCGTAAGCATAACGGCTCGCCAGTAATAGGGTGCGTTAACGAAAGCTGGCTTGCATGCAGCATCAGGCGTTGGCAGCCAAAATGTTCCGCCGCCCCACGATTTTGACGCAAATCACCGTGCTTTGAATCGCCAATAATGGGATGACGCAAATGCGATAAATGGCGACGTAATTGGTGCTTGCGGCCGGTTTTAGGTTCCAGTTCTACAAGGCTGTAGCGCGCTGTTGGATAACGACCCACCGGGACGGGCATTTCAACCGTTGCAAGACCGCGATAATGCGTGACTGCCGGCTGCGGCGTTTTGTCTTGAGTTGCGTGTTTATCCGCAATTTTATCCAGCTCTTCAACCAGCGGATAATCCAGCACCGCTTCATCTTCAAGCCAACCGCGAGTGACCGCGTGGTAACGTTTCTGAATCTGGTGATTTTCAAACTGTTGTGATAACAAACGCCCAACTTCGCTTGAGAGTCCCATCAACAGAACGCCAGAAGTGGGTCTGTCGAGGCGATGAACGGTAAATACATGCTTGCCGATTTGGTCGCGTACGGTTTGCATCACGAACACGGTTTCATGGCGGTCCAGCCAGCTCCGGTGCACTAACCAACCCGAAGGTTTGTTAACGGCCACCAACCATTCATCCTGATAAATAATTTCCAGCATCAGTTTTTGTCACTCGCGAACAGAGCATCAAGCTCTTGCAGCGCTTTTAATAGCGGCTCACGCCCAACAAGTGCGGCATCGAGCGCCATTTCGTAATACGGTGCGATGGCGAAATCAGCAGGCAAAGGATGTCGTGCTTCAATCAGGGCGTGCATGCGCGGGATTAAAACCCACTGCAGCCATTCTGTAGGTTGCAGTGTATCCAGACAAAATGGTTCGGTGCTTTCAAAGGCTTCAGCGTTTGGCGCACAGCCCTGCCAAAGTTGATTGTCACGCAAAACCTGCTCGACGATGTGTAAATGCTGGCGTACCAGCGCGTGGCGTTCCATGAAAACCTCAAGCATCAGTGAAAAAGAAGCCGGCAAGCATACCACTTCTTACTTTCTTCATTTCTTACTGTGGGCGAAAAAAGCATAAAAAAAGGGAGCACTGTATAAACAGTGCTCCCGGTTCGTTTCGCAGCTAATCCGGCTACTTTTGGTGCTCCCTGCTCGTCCGTGACAACTATGTCCTGTGGTCTCCTGACCTACATTCCATCGTACTCGCATCCTGCTACTCACATCCTCGAGTGTCCCGCATCATCCTGATACTAATCCTTTGGTCTTCCAGACCCACCGAACGTCCTGGCCCGGCTCTCATTCTCCATCCTGGAGGTGTCCCTTACTCTTCCTGAGTGCTCCTTACTTCGTCCTGAAGCCTTCCTTGCAACACCATCCTGGTGTGGTCCCGTTCTTCAATGAAGCGACATCATCCTGACATCTCCTTCACTTCCCGACTTCCTGTCGACGGACATAGAATCTACTAATTCGTTCACTCTCGCAAGGCACTCACAACCAATACTTATGTTACCTTTCATTCAAAAGCAGCATGATATTCACATAACTAATTGATAAATAGTTGTTAGTGTATTAGTGCCTAATAAACTTTCGCATGAAAAGTTAGAGATCTCTTACAGCTTGTGTAAGAGATCTCTCACAAGCCCAGCAGCGATCAACGCTTAAATGACCTGCGGCTGAAGCTCTTGAAGGAACAAACTCAGTGAAGGTGCAAGCGTTGTGCGCTGTTTGGTGCCGATTTTCTCCAGCACCACTTCACCTGTGAGATTGCAAAGTGACACCACTTCCATTTCGTCAGGTGTGGTGGCGAGGAATAAGGTCGGCGAAATCTTTAAACGCTTTTGTGTGACCAGATGGCCTATCAGGTTTTCCTGAACGCGTTGAAAATCCTCTTCGCTCCAGGCCTGTAATAGCGTTAATACCTGATGACCCGATAGCGCGGGCATGTCACCTGCAAACTGAGTGGTATAAAACTGATGTGCACCCGGTTGCAGAGCAATATCCATCGCCCGTTCCACGGCGCTCAGATCACCTGCGGGAGTAAAAGGTTGCGGTTGCCAGCGCACATCATCAGCGGTTGTCGTCACGATACACGGTGAGGGTACACCATATAATTCTTCGCTCGCGGGCCAGCCACCCGCCTGTTCACGCCATGCATGACAAAAGCGATCTGTAAAATCTTCCAGCGCCTGACGTACGTCGTTATCCACCAATTTCTCACTCTCTCAAGGTGCGGTACAATAAGAAGTAATTGTACCTGCATTCTATCGGTGACACATGTCTTATGAAAAACACCAGGCACTCAGTAGCCTGACACTGGGTAAGCCAACCGCTTACCAGGATAAATACCAACCATCGTTGTTACAAGCCGTGCCACGCAGTCTTAATCGTGACCCGCTTGGTTTACAGGCTGATAACCTGCCATTTAGCGGCGGTGATATCTGGACGCTTTACGAACTGTCCTGGTTGAACAGCAACGGTTTGCCACAAGTCGCCGTTGGGCATGTTCAGCTTGATGCAAACAGTGTGAATCTGGTCGAGTCCAAGAGTTTCAAACTCTATTTGAACAGCTTTAACCAGACGCAATTTGCCGATTGGGAAACCGTTGAAGAAACCTTAAAGCGTGATTTAAGCTCTTGCGCACAAGGCGACGTTAGCGTGGTGCTGTTCCGCCTGCATGAACTCGAAGGCCAGGAAATCGCCGCATTCACAGGCGAGTGTATTGATGAGCAAAATATCACTATTGATAACTACGATTTTAACGCGGATTACCTGAGCGATGCTGCAGGCGATGAAATTGTCGAAGAAACGCTGGTGAGCCATTTGTTGAAATCCAACTGCCTGATAACCCATCAGCCAGATTGGGGTTCTGTTCAGATTCGCTATCGTGGCCCACGCATCAATCGTGAAAAGCTACTGCGCTATCTGGTCTCTTTCCGCCAGCATAACGAATTCCACGAGCAGTGCGTTGAGCGCATCTTTAACGATATTCAGCATTTCTGTCGCCCACAAAGTCTGAGCGTCTATGCGCGATATACTCGTCGCGGTGGTCTGGACATCAACCCGTGGCGTACCAATACTGATTTCTATCCCGCATTTGGTCGCCTGGTTCGCCAATAAGTGCGAAATACCTCGCAAATACCTATACCCAAAATAATTCGAGTAGTAGGAAGGCGGTAAGCCTGAGAATCCCCAGGAGCTTACTTGAGTAAGTGACTGGGGTGAGAGTGCGCAGCCAACAAAGATGCAACATGAAGTATGACGGGTATATACCCAAAATAATTCGAGTTGCATCGCGGCGGCAAGAGAACGAATCACGATGAGCTTACATAGGTAAGTGATTCGTGTGAGTGAACGCAGCCAACAAAGGGGCAACTTGAAGTATGACGGGTATAACGGATTATCTTTTTCAGGTTGTTAAATTCAGCGTAGCAAGGCTATTGTAATCATTGGGAGCGGCACTTTACGCTTCGTAAGGAGTTAACTTGATTACACATATTAGCCCGCTAGGCTCAATGGATATGTTGTCGCAGTTGGAAGTCGATATGCTTAAACGCACGGCCAGTAGCGACCTTTATCAACTGTTTCGCAATTGTTCGCTTGCCGTACTTAACTCAGGAAGCCAGACAGATAGCAGTAAAGAGCTGTTGTCGCGTTATGAAAACTTCGATATCAACGTGTTGCGCCGCGAGCGTGGTGTCAAACTTGAACTGATTAATCCACCTGATGATGCCTTCGTTGATGGTCGTATCATTCGAGCTTTACAAGCTAACCTGTTTGCCGTACTTCGCGACATTTTGTTCGTTAACGGCCAACTCTCCAGCGCGGGTCGCTTCCAGAATCTCGATCTGAAAGATCCTGCGAATATCACCAATATGGTGTTCTCTATCTTACGTAACGCCCGTGCACTGCATGTTGGCGAAGCGCCAAACCTCGTAGTTTGCTGGGGTGGTCACTCCATTAACGAAAACGAATATCTCTACGCGCGTCGCGTCGGCACTCAATTGGGCCTGCGTGAGCTCAACATCTGTACCGGCTGTGGACCCGGTGCGATGGAAGCCCCGATGAAAGGTGCGGCTGTTGGCCATGCTCAACAACGTTACAAAGAAAGTCGCTTTATTGGCATGACGGAACCGTCAATTATTGCGGCAGAGCCACCCAACCCACTGGTGAACGAGCTGATTATCATGCCGGATATCGAAAAACGGCTTGAAGCGTTTGTCCGTATTGCGCATGGCATCATCATCTTCCCGGGCGGCGTGGGTACCGCAGAAGAGCTGCTTTACCTGCTCGGCATTCTGATGAACCCGCACAATCACGATCAAGTATTGCCATTAATTCTGACCGGGCCGAAAGAGAGCGCTGATTACTTCCGTGTGCTGGACGAATTCATCGTCAATACGGTGGGCGAACAGGCACGTCGTCATTATCAAATCATTATCGACGACCCGGCTGAAGTCGCACGTCAGATGAAAAAAGCGATGCCACAAGTTAAAGAGAATCGTCGCGAAACAGGCGATGCTTACAGCTTCAACTGGTCGATTCGCATTGCACCTGATCTGCAAATACCCTTTGAGCCAACCCATGAAAACATGGCAAATCTCAAATTGTACCCAGACCAACCGGCTGAACAACTGGCTGCTTCTTTACGCCGAGCGTTTTCTGGCATTGTTGCGGGTAACGTTAAAGAAGGTGGGATCCGCGCGATTGAACAGTACGGGCCGTATAAGATCAACGGCGACGCACAAATGATGAAACGCATGGACGATCTGCTACAGGGCTTTGTTGCCCAGCACCGCATGAAATTACCTGGCAGTGCTTACATCCCTTGCTACGAAATCTGTACCTAAATCCCCAGGGCGGAGTGTCTCCGCCCATTTTTTCCTTATTCCCCCACTTTTTCTGACAATTTCCAGCCGATACCCCCCTCGACGTTATTAACGCTATCAGCATATTCATCTTCAATAAAATTGATGATTTCGCCTCTATCCACACTGAAAACTGTGTTTATACAGACAATTACGCTGACAATACATATTGAAACGACGTTTTATTATCTACAATAAGTCACATTTAAGGGTATAAACACCACTACAAACACCATGCGTAGATGTAATAACCTAAAAAAACCATGCAAACAGTGGATTATTACAATTGAGATCTTGATCACTGATGAATCGACGTCATGAATGTATCTTTCCGCCCTCTGATTATCACTGGCAAAAATTACTATAAAAGCGCTAGAAAACAGCATTTAGTTTCAATCACCAATAGAAAACACCCGATAGCATTCGAGTTGCAGGGGTGTTGGCTCAGATTTCGAATCATATGTTCCTTTGGAGAAGTAGAAGATGGAAACCACTCAAACCGGCAGTATTGCCTCGCTCGAGAGCAACAGTTCATGGCGCAAGTCCGATACCATGTGGATGTTGGGTCTGTACGGCACAGCCATTGGTGCTGGCGTATTGTTCCTACCGATTAATGCCGGTGTTGGCGGTCTGATCCCGCTGTTCATCATGGCAATTCTGGCGTTCCCGATGACATTCTTCGCCCACCGTGGCCTGACTCGATTTGTGCTGTCAGGCAAAAACCCGGGTGAAGACATTACTGAAGTTGTAGAAGAACACTTCGGTGTGGGTGCAGGTAAAGTTATTACTCTGCTTTACTTCTTTGCTATCTACCCAATTCTGTTGGTCTACAGCGTAGCCATCACCAATACCGTCGATAGCTTTATCACTCACCAGTTGGGTCTGGTTTCACCGCCACGTGCACTGTTATCTCTGATCCTCATCGTTGGCCTGATGACCATCGTGCGTTTCGGTGAGCAGATGATCGTTAAAGCGATGAGTATTCTGGTATTCCCGTTCGTTGCAGCACTGATGGTTCTGGCGTTGTATCTGATTCCTAACTGGAGCAGTGCCGCATTTGAGACAATGTCTTTCAGCGCTACACCCGCAACAGGCAGTGGCCTGTGGATGACTCTGTGGCTGGCAATCCCAGTGATGGTGTTCTCTTTCAACCACTCCCCGATCATTTCTGCTTTTGCAGTAGCGAAACGTAATGAGTATGGCGAAGCCGCTGAGAAGAAATGTTCACGCATCCTGTCATACGCACACATCATGATGGTGATTACCGTGATGTTCTTCGTGTTCAGTTGCGTACTGAGCCTGTCTCCAGCAAACCTGGCTGAAGCGAAAGCACAGAACATCTCTATTTTGTCCTACCTGGCTAACCACTTTAACGCACCGGTTATTGCCTGGATGGCACCGATGATCGCCATTGTCGCCATCACCAAATCCTTCCTCGGCCACTATTTAGGTGCACGTGAAGGTTTCAACGGGATGGTTATCAAATCCCTGCGTGGTAAAGGTAAGAGCATCGAAGTGAGCAAATTGAACCGTATTACCGCGATCTTCATGCTGGTAACAACATGGATTGTTGCCACTCTTAACCCAAGCATTCTGGGTATGATTGAAACTCTCGGCGGCCCAATCATCGCGATGATTCTGTTCCTCATGCCGATGTATGCGATTCAGAAAGTTCCTGCAATGCGCAAATACAGTGGTCATATCAGTAATGTATTTGTCGTCGTTATGGGGCTGGTCGCTATTTCTGCTATCTCTTACTCTTTGTACTCTCTGTTCATCTAACAACTCTAAAACCGCCTGCCCCCCGCAGGCGGTTTTTTCGCATCTAAAGTTACTCAGGTAACGGACGCAATATGATTAGCGTATTCGATATTTTCAAAATCGGTATTGGTCCATCCAGTTCCCATACCGTCGGCCCGATGAAAGCCGGTAAGCAATTCACTGACGATTTGATAGCGCAAGGGATTTTACCCAACGTCACGCGTGTTGTTGTTGATGTTTACGGTTCACTGTCCCTCACCGGTAAAGGCCACCATACTGATATCGCGATTATTATGGGTCTTGCGGGTAATCTGCCGGACACTGTCGATATCGACGCTATCCCTGATTTTATTCAGGATGTGAACACACACGGTCGCCTGCTGTTAGCCCGCGGTCAGCACGAAGTGGAGTTCCCGGTCGATAGCTGCATGAACTTCCACGAAGCGACTCTTTCACTGCATGAAAACGGTATGCGTATCACCGCACTTGCGGGCAATGACGTGCTCTATAGCCAAACCTATTACTCCATCGGCGGCGGTTTTATCGTTGAAGAAGCGAGCTTTGGCGTGGAAGACACTCAGCAAGTTGCCGTACCGTATCCTTATAAATACGCGGCTGATTTACAGCGTCATTGCACCCAAACAGGGCTTTCACTGTCAGGTTTGATGATGCATAACGAACGCGCGATGCGTCCACAGGCTGAAATTGACGCACACTTTGCCAACATTTGGGGCGTGATGCGTAGCGGTATTGAGCGTGGTATCACCACCGAAGGCGTGCTGCCGGGGAAAATGCGTGTTCCTCGTCGTGCCGCAGCCTTGCGCAGAATGTTGGTCAGCAGCGATAAGAACAACTCAGATCCCATGGCCGTTGTTGACTGGATTAACATGTTTGCGCTGGCGGTGAACGAAGAAAATGCCGCAGGCGGGCGCGTTGTCACTGCACCGACTAACGGCGCATGCGGCATCGTTCCTGCGGTACTGGCCTATTACGACAAATTCATCCGTGAAGTGAATGCTAACTCCTGCGCAAGATACTTCCTTGCTGCCGGTGCAATTGGCTCGCTGTATAAAATGAACGCATCGATTTCAGGAGCTGAAGTTGGCTGTCAGGGAGAAGTGGGTGTTGCCTGTTCAATGGCGGCAGCGGGTCTTGCTGAGTTGTTGGGCGGTAGCCCAAGCCAGGTCTGTATTGCGGCTGAGATTGGCATGGAACACAACCTCGGTCTGACTTGCGACCCGGTTGCTGGGCAAGTTCAGGTACCGTGCATCGAGCGTAATGCTATTGCTGCAGTGAAAGCCGTGAATGCGACACGTATGGCACTGCGCCGTACGAGTGAACCACGAGTTTGTCTCGATAAAGTCATTGAAACGATGTACGAAACGGGCAAGGACATGAACGCCAAATACCGCGAAACATCGCGAGGCGGTCTGGCGATGAAAGTTTCCTGCGATTAATACCAAAAAGGCTCTCAGATGAGAGCCTTTTTTAATGGCGATTTTGGATCCAAACACCCCTCTAAATAATTCGAGTTGCAGGAAGGCGTTGAGGAAGGGAATCCCAATGAGCTTACTCTAGTCAGTGATTTGGGTGACCGAGTGAAACCAACGCATCCGCAACTCGAAGTATGACGAGGGTCTAGCGCAGATCGCCCACTTTCACGTGGTCCATATCATCGAACACCTGATTCTCACCCACCATCCCCCAGATGAATGTATACGCACGCGTACCCACACCTGAGTGAATTGACCAGCTCGGAGAAATCACAGCTTGCTCGTTCTGCATCACGATGTGACGAGTTTCTTGCGGCTGACCCATCATGTGGAATACACAGCTATCCTGCTCCAGACCGAAGTAGAAATACACTTCCATACGGCGCTCATGCGTGTGGCAAGGCATGGTGTTCCACAGGTTGCCTGGCTCCAGTTGAGTCAAACCCATGCTCAACTGGCAAGTTTCCAGCACGTCTGGAACGAAGTACTTGTTAATAGTACGACGGTTACTGGTAACGCTGTCCCCCAGAGTCACTGGAGACACATCAGCTGGGGTCACACGCTTGGTTGGGTAAGCGGTATGCGCTGGCGCACAGTTGTAGTAGAAGCGCGCAGGGTTCGCAGGATCAATGCTGGCAAACACGACTTCCTTCGCGCCTTTACCCACATATAGACCATCGCGGGTACCGATTTCAAAACAAGTCCCATCAACAGTAATCGTGCCCTGTCCGCCGATGTTAATAACACCCAGTTCACGACGCTCCAGGAAGTAGCTCACACCCAACTGTTTGCCCACTTCACCGCCAACACTCACAGTACGAGTTACTGGCATGACACCACCAACAATGATGCGGTCGATGTGGCTGTAAGTCATGGTGTACTGATCGGCTGTAAAAATGGTTTCGATCAGAAACTCTTTGCGCAAACCTGCTGTATCCAGGGCTTTTGCATGATCACTATGAATGCTTTGACGAATGTCCATTACTGTTCCTTACTGGAGATAATAGGAGTAAATAAATTACGCCCGTTACTATTAATAAATATTTAGCAATTAAAATATAGTTTATTACAAAGAAACTACAATTAACGGCAACACGTAGACAGTTTACCACCTGATTAAATAAATAATGTGATCCAAATTGAAATATCGTTTTAATTATATTGAATTGTCATTCCAATAGAGAGATAGTTCACATCAGGAACAGCTTTTAAGGAAACATCACTACAGTCATCCACTCTCTGGTCAATACCATTTGCCATAAAGAGCAAAGATGCCCTCTGAACCAAAAGACATTAAAGCCATTAAAACAGTGCTTTAACCATTTAAAATTACGTAATTTTTTCATTCGCCGCGGTTAGGAATGAAAGAATAATGAGGAATTACCATGAAAATCAAAGCTACAATTGAACGCATTCCTGGTGGGATGATGCTGGTCCCACTGCTGCTCGGGGCCTTGTTAAATACTTTCGCACCAGATACTGGGGCCTATTTTGGTTCATTTACCAAAGGGATGATCAGCGGTACCGTTCCAATTCTGGCGGTTTGGTTCTTCTGTATTGGTGCCTCTATCAATTTACGCGCAACCGGCACTGTACTGCGTAAATCCGGTACGCTGGTTCTGACTAAAATTGCCGTGGCTTGGGTTGTGGCAATGATTGCCGCTTCGTTTATTCCTGAAGGTGGTATTCAGACCGGTATGTTTGCAGGTTTGTCTGTTCTGGCTATCGTTTCTGCGATGGACATGACCAACGGCGGTCTGTATGCAAGCCTGATGAACCAATACGGTACTAAAGAAGAGTCGGGTGCATTCGTTCTGATGTCTCTGGAATCTGGCCCACTGATGACCATGGTTATTCTGGGTTCTGCAGGTCTGGCATCATTTGAACCACACCACTTTGTCGGCGCAACACTGCCATTCCTGATTGGTTTTATCTTAGGTAACCTGGACAGCGATTTCCGTACCTTCTTTAGCAAAGCAACCCCAGTACTGATTCCATTCTTCGGCTTTGCACTGGGTAACACCATCAACCTGAGTGTGATTCTGGACACTGGCCTGCTGGGTATCATTCTGGGTGTGGCGGTTATCATCATCACTGGTATTCCATTGATTCTGGCCGATAAATACATTGGTGGTGGTAACGGTACCGCGGGTATCGCCGCCTCATCAGCAGCAGGTGCTGCAGTAGCAAACCCGGTAATCATTGCGCAAATCAACCCATCATTTGCACCGGTTGCAGCTTCAGCAACAGCGCTGGTTGCCGCAAGCGTAATTGTGACGGCGATTCTGGTGCCAATTATTACTGCACTGTATTCAAAATATGTAGGTGGTAACGCCGCAAAAAAGCAGAATGACGATGAAGCTGTCGATTTATCTCATTAATACTGCACTTTAACACCATAAAAAATGGAGCCTCTCGGCTCCATTTTTTTATCTTACAACTCTTACAGCGCGGATTTTAGTCGCTGTACCGCATCATAAAGCTGCTCTTGGGTCGCCGTTGCGTATGAGAAACGCAGCGTTTTCTTGTCCACCTTATCGCTAAAGAAGAACTCTCCCGGCACATACACCACACCTTTTGCGAGTGTCTGTTGTAGCCAACGAGTCGTATCAAACTCATAACGGAACGCCGCCCACAAGAACATCCCACCCTGCGGTTGGTTAAAGGTGATGTGCTCACCGAGTTCCTGATGTAAAAACGTCGAAAGGCTCAGGCACTTCTTCTTATACGCTTCGCGAATTAGCTCAATCTGCGGATTCAGACGGTCAAGCGTAAGATATGCCGATACCAGCGATTGCGTAAATGAGTTGGCGTGCAAATCCGTAGCTTGTTTAATGATGGCCACTTTTTGCTTCATCCACTCCGGCAGCACAATCCAACCCACTCGCAGACCAGGTGCGAGAATTTTAGAAAACGTTGAGGTATAAACCACATTTTCCTGGCTGCCACGCTCTGTCGCAACTTGCAGCAAAGTTTTCTCGCGCGCTTCG
>NZ_DATERI010000173.1:0-34718 GCF_035271705.1 Buttiauxella sp. | reverse complement strand
GCTCACGTACCGCACGGACGCGATCCTGAGGACGCGCTTCACGGCTGGCAGGTTGCGCTTCTTTCATTGATGCACCAGCGGCGGGCGCAGCGGGTGCGCTCTGTCCGGCGGTGAACTTCAACATGCGGCGCAAAATATCTGAGGCGCTTTCACCAATGTGCTGCGTGTGGCTGGCAATATAGCGATAGAGCTCGTCATCAACTTCAATTGTTTTCATCTTAATCCGGTGCGGTATCTTTTCTGAATTCAAGTTGTTGGGATTATATGTATAAAGTGTACAAATCCCAACCTCGGGTAGCGCCAAACTTTTTTCACACCACAAAGTCAGACTATACCTTAATTCATTCGAGTTGCAGGACGGCGGCGACGCAGTGAACCCCCAGGGGCTTACTTGAGTAAGTGACTGGGGTGAGCGAGTAAAGCCAACACAAATGCAACTTGAAGTATGACAGGTATTAACTGGAAATTTGCGGCACTAAGGCAGAATGCCGTTATGATACCCTAACCACACGAAGTAAAAAAAAAGAACTTTGCCATGAAATTGAATGCTCGCCTGCAAACTGCGCAACAATCGACTCGTCATTCCCCCATCGTCCTGATCCATGGTCTTTTTGGTAGCCTTGATAACCTGGGTGTGCTGGCCCGCGACCTTGGGCAAGAACACTCTTTGCTGCAAATCGATCTTCGTAATCACGGATTATCTCCACGTAGCCCTGAGATGAACTATGCCGTGATGGCACAAGACGTGGTTGAAACGCTTGATGAATATGGCTTTGAGAAAGCGATAATTATTGGCCATTCCATGGGTGGAAAAGTTGCGATGGCATTGACGGCTATTGCGCCTGAGCGCATCGATAAATTGGTGCTGATTGACATTGCTCCTGTGGATTATCAAGTTCGCCGCCATGATGAAATTTTCTCGGCCATTAATGCCGTTACCACCGCTGAGGTGAAAACCCGCCAGCAAGCCGCGACTGTGATGCGCCAGTACCTTAATGAAGAAGGGGTCATCCAGTTCTTGCTGAAGTCATTTGCCGATGGGGAATGGAAGTTTAATGTTCCGGTATTGTGGGAGCAGTACGAGAATATTGTGGGTTGGCAAACTATCCCGACATGGAATGAACCGGCACTGTTTATCCGGGGTGGCGCGTCTCCTTATGTTGACGAATCGCACCGCGAAACACTGCTTGCGCAGTTCCCACAGGCTCGCGCTCATGTGGTTGCTGGTGCCGGACACTGGGTTCACGCCGAAAAACCTGATGCTGTTTTGCGCGCAATCCATCGTTTTATCGACACAACAGCGGCAAACTGATTAAAAACAAACCGACTGGCCGCCAGATGCGGCTAACGCGTTGGCGCGAAAGCCATGCTGATGTATGATTGCGCGCTAAAATGCGCCAGAGCACCCCCGCTCCGTGCCACCTGAATTCCCTGTCAGTAGTCTAATCATGGCAAAAGAACAAACGGACCGTACTACATTAGATCTGTTCGCGGACGAGCGTCGCCCCGGGCGACCGAAAACCAATCCGCTCACGCGTGATGAGCAACTGCGTATCAATAAACGCAACCAGCTCAAGCGCGATAAAGTACGCGGCCTGAAGCGAGTGGAGCTAAAGCTCAATAATGAAGCAGTAGATGCACTTAATCATCTGGCTGAAGCGCGCAATATCAGTCGTAGTGAGTTGATTGAAGAGATTCTACTCGCGCAACTGAAGCAGCATCTCAGTTAGTTAAAAGGCTGTTTATACCCATACCCGTTAGCATTCGAGTTGCAGGGGTGTTAGCTGCAGCTTGAAGGATTACGGGTATAAGCCCGGAATACGATGTTGCAGTCTGTGCACAACAGGGCGATAGCAGTTTCCGCACCGTAATGTGTTCTGCTATGATTGCCCTATCTGTGGCCAAATAGCAGCCACCATACCATTAAGTTTCAAGAGGTTATTTTACTCATGGCAATCGTAGGCATTTTTTTCGGCAGCGACACTGGTAACACCGAAAATATCGCGAAGATGATTCAAAAACAGCTCGGCAAAGACGTTGCTGAGGTGCATGACATTGCTAAGAGCAGCAAAGAAGACCTGGAAGGCTTCGATATTCTGCTTCTCGGCATTCCAACGTGGTATTACGGTGAAGCGCAGTGTGACTGGGATGATTTCTTCCCGACTCTGGAAGATGTTGATTTCAATGGTAAACTGGTAGCTGTATTCGGCTGTGGCGACCAGGAAGACTACGCAGAATACTTCTGTGACGCATTAGGCACTATCCGCGACATCATTGAACCACGTGGTGCTGCAATCGTGGGTCACTGGCCAACTGCTGGCTACCATTTTGAAGCCTCTAAAGGTCTGGCTGACGACGATCACTTTGTTGGTCTGGCGATTGATGAAGATCGTCAGCCTGAACTGACTGCACAGCGTGTTCAACAGTGGGTTAAGCAGGTTTCAGAAGAACTGAACCTGGCTGATATTCTCAACGCCTGATCCTATACCCGAAATAATTCGAGCTGCATCGCGGCGGCAAGTGAACAAGTCCCGATCGGCTTACATATGTCAGTGATTCGGGTGCGTGAACGCGGCCAACAAGAGGCAGCTTGAAGTATGACGGGTATCAATGTGACGCACCTATTGGACTGCGTCACATTAATAGATTATTCCGATTAAAATAATCGCTACAAATTTTTAACTTTTCAGTTTGTCCCTGTACAATGACCTCCTGACTAAATAGCTAACAAGGCAATCAAATCGCGACTCAGACGCCGTTTTTTAGCTTGATTATGCATAATACTTGCGGTTCCCATTTAGAAGCGGCAGTTCTATAATGAGACGCATTCATCTTAACGCTCACCCTGAGTCCGAGCGATCCGTTAAGCAACAGGACAATTTCCGCATGACTGACAATAATACCGCATTGAAGAAGGCCGGCCTGAAAGTCACGCTTCCGCGATTAAAAATCCTTGAAGTGTTGCAGGGTCCGGTGAACCACCACGTCAGTGCGGAAGACCTCTATAAACGTCTGATTGATATGGGCGAAGAGATTGGTCTCGCCACAGTTTATCGTGTTCTAAACCAGTTTGATGATGCAGGCATTGTGACCCGTCATAATTTCGAAGGCGGCAAATCCGTGTTCGAGTTGACACAACAGCATCACCACGACCATCTGATTTGCCTGGACTGCGGCAAAGTCATTGAATTCAGCGATGATTCAATCGAAGCTCGCCAGCGTGAAATCGCAACACGCCATGGCATTCGTCTGACAAACCACAGCCTGTACCTTTACGGTCACTGCGCTGAAGGTGATTGCCGTACCGACGAAAATGCACACGAAATCAGCGAAAAGTAATCTGCACATTTGACCACCCTACCCGGTGGCCAAATATAAAAAAACCGGTGAGGAAGCTCACCGGTTTTTTTATTGCTTAAACAATGCCGGGCGTGCTCACGCCCGGTATCCCATCAGAAAATGGTAAACGGAGCGATGACCATAAACTTAACATCGCGCTCATCCTGGAAGATGTTGCCGTAACCACCGCCCCAGCTTGGGATGTCGGAATGGTTGTCGTATTGAGTGAAGTGCAGTTTGAACAGAGTGCCTTTCGCACGGCCATCCTGAATGGTGTAGAGCGCATCAAGGCTGTAGGCAGATTCTTTCAGACGATTGTCGGCTTCGTAGAAACCGTCAGTGGTTGGTTTAGAGCTTGGTTTAGCATCCCATGCGTAAACATAAGAGGCCCCCACTGACCAACCTGCCAGGTTCCAGTTGCTCAGGTCATACATTGCACCTGCAAACAAGGCTTTTTCGCCGTTGGCGTTGAAGTCAGAACGGTTATCCCACCAGATATCCAGACGACCGTTAGAAGATGCATACGTTGGGGTCATACGTTGCAGGAAGTAACCCTGCTGGCCGTCTGCCTTAACCATGGTTCCTTCAACACGCAGGTCAACCTTGCCCACTTTGTATCCGAGAGTCAATGCCTGCAACCATGCGGTGCCGTCATAAAGATCGTTGACGCTACCGTCGGAAACTTTGTCACGTGTACCGTAGAATTGGTAGCTGGTTGACAACGGGCTGCCAGCAACATCAAATTTGTAACTTGCTTTGGTGAAGTACTGATCCACATACCCTTCTGCCTGCCCGAATGCGGCTTCGAGAATCAGATCATTTTTGAAGTCATACTTCGCGCCCAGCGAGTGTAAAAAATCAACGCGGGTGTTCTTATCGTTCTGATAGAACTTGTCCATTTCTAAGTGCCATGGAGCTTTGTACTCGTTGGTCCACATGTAGGAGAAACTCAGAGCACCGGCATCGCCGTAATCAAAGTTTGCCCCAGCTTCTGCCCCCTGGTAAGTACCAGGCATGAAGCTCCAGTGTGGCGCTAACAGCGTTTGACCGGTTGGCTGGATATAACCTGCGCGCGCCCAAACTGGGCCGTATTTGAATTTCGCTGCGGCTTTATAAAGACTAATCCCGCTCTTATCGCCAGAATAATCTTCGTCGTATGCTTTGTTGATGGAGGAAAATGCGATTTCGTTCGGGTGGCCGCTGTCACCATTTTCTGCCATTTCGATAGCAGTAAAGGCTGCGATATCCAGACCAAACATGTCTGCGGCATATCCAGACTGGAAGTCCAGGTTTGCGTTCCAGGTAGCGTGTGAAAGGTTAGTTTCATATTTATCTGTAGTGACGTCTTTACGATCACGCTCACGCTGCCAGTAATAAACACCCCCGGTCAGAACTGAATCATCAATAAAACCTGCGGCACTTACCTGAGGGCTTACAACCAGTCCTGAAAGAGCCGTGACACCTGCGATTGCAAGCGCCAGCGCACTACGTTTACCACTAAACGTACGCATATAAAATTCCTCTTTAACGTATAAATAATCGCCAGACGTTAAAAGACGTCAGATAGCGAAAAAAGTAAAAATGCCTAACGGCTAAAGCGGTTAAAAATATTTTCCCGCATTACTGCTCCCCATTAGACTATTTTTCGCGACGCGAATTATCAACGGTTTTGTAAGAGTTCATTCAGATATTATGACAGAGAGCACATAATTCATGAGCATTTGTAACAAATAACAATGAAAGGTTTATTCACTGAATATAATTAAAATTTACGCACAAAATTCTACAGATTGGCTCCATAACAATAAAACAAAGAATTTATTATGCTCTGAGGTTGACCAAAAGAAAGGAGACTGGAGGCGTTCTAAATAGCATTAATTCGCAACGCGAATATGGAAAAGTGGATAAAAGATGAATATGGCGCAAAAAAAACGCCGCTATGAATTAGCGGCGCTCTTAGAAGACGATTTTTGTTATTCGCCTATTTTAGCCCAGGTATCACGCAACCCAACGGTACGGTTAAATACCAGTTTTTCAGCGGTTGTATAACGGCTGTCCAGGCAGAAATAACCTTCGCGCTCGAACTGATACGCTTTACCTTTTTCTGCATTTTGCAGACTCGGTTCCACGAAACCTTGCTTGATAACCAGAGAGTCGAGGTTAATTGTTGCAAGGAAATCTTCCGCGCCACCAGGGTTCGCCACGCTGAACAGACGGTCATACAGACGAATCTCAACAGGCAGGGCATGTTCTGCGCTGACCCAATGAATAACGCCTTTCACTTTGCGACCATCAGCCGGGTCTTTGCTTAACGTGTCAGGATCGTAAGAGCAATGCAGCACGGTGATATTCCCTGCTTCATCTTTCTCAACGCGATCGGCTTTAATCACATAAGCATTACGCAGACGGACTTCTTTGCCCAATACCAGACGTTTGTACTGCTTATTCGCTTCTTCGCGGAAATCAGCACGGTCAATGTATATCTCACGGCTGAACGGTACCTGACGGCTGCCCATCTCTGGCTTGTTCGGATGGTTAGGCATGGTCACCATTTCAACTTCGCCCTGCGGGAAGTTTTCAATGATAACTTTCACCGGATCAAGCACTGCCATCGCACGCGGGGCGTTCTCGTTCAGGTCATCACGAATACAAGATTCCAGAGCCGCCATTTCAACGGTGTTATCTTGCTTTGTTACGCCAATACGCTTACAGAACTCACGAATAGAAGCAGCGGTATAACCCCGGCGACGCAGACCAGAAATGGTCGGCATACGTGGGTCATCCCAACCTTCTACCACCTTCTCCGTCACCAACAGGTTTAGCTTACGCTTGGACATGATGGAATATTCGAGATTCAGGCGTGAGAACTCGTACTGACGTGGATGCGCAGGAATAGTGATGTTATCCAACACCCAGTCGTACAGACGACGGTTGTCCTGGAATTCAAGCGTACACAAGGAGTGCGTAATGCCTTCCAGCGCATCGGAAATGCAGTGTGTGAAGTCGTACATCGGATAGATGCACCACTTATTGCCAGTCTGGTGATGGTCAGCAAATTTAATGCGATACAGCACCGGATCACGCATCACGATAAACGGCGATGCCATGTCAATTTTCGCACGCAGGCACGCAGTCCCTTCGGCAAATTCACCGTTACGCATTTTCTCGAACAGCGCGAGGTTTTCTTCGACGCTACGATCGCGGAATGGGCTGTTTTTTCCAGGTGCTGTCAATGAGCCGCGATATTCACGGATCTGTTCTGGAGTCAGTTCATCAACATACGCCAGACCTTTATTGATCAGCTCAACCGCATAGTTGAACAACTGATCGAAATAATCGGAGGAGTAGCGCACGTTGCCAGACCAATGAAAACCTAGCCATTCAACATCTTGCTTAATTGACTCTACGTATTCGATGTCTTCTTTTACCGGGTTAGTGTCATCGAAACGCAGGTTGCACTGGCCTTGATAATCTTGTGCGATACCAAAGTTCAGGCAGATAGATTTTGCATGACCGATATGCAGATAGCCGTTTGGCTCTGGCGGAAAACGGGTGCAAATGCTGTTGTGCTTACCATTGGCCAAATCTTCATCAATAATCTGGCGAATAAAGTTTGTTGGGCGGGCTTCAGCCTCACTCATCGCGGGTTCCTCAGTGCATAAACTTTCGTTAACGTCATATGATCTAATAAGCAGGCGTCGGAAACAACCTTTAGTTGCATAAATAAGGGGGTTACAGGTAGGCAGTGATGGGGAACGGCGAGTAAAGCGGCAATAAAAAAGCGGCTGGAGAAAATCTCACCAGCCGCTAAAGGCACAATTTATGGCTCAGGAGCGATTATTTGCCTTTAATTTCGTACAGAGGTGTTTGCCCTGCAACCACTGAACCTTGTGCCTGGATTACCAGACCACTGTAGTCATCAATGTTGCTACAAACGACTGGGCTAATCATGGAGCGAGCATTGGCGTTCAGGAAATCAAGATCCATTTCCAGAATCGGCTGGCCTGCAACCACTTCAGCCCCCTCTTCTACCAGACGAGTAAAGCCCTGGCCGTTCAATGCAACGGTATCAATGCCCATATGGACAACGATCTCTGCACCTTTTTCGGTTTCCAGACAGAACGCGTGGTTGGTATTAAAGATTTTCACGATAGTACCCGCGGCTGGCGAGACAACCGTTTTCTCTGTCGGCTTAATAGCAACACCGTCACCGACTGCTTTGCTGGCGAAGGCTTCATCAGGAACCTGCTCCAGCGCAACCACTTCACCCGTTACGGGTGAAACTAGCGCAGCGATTGTCACAGCATTTGGCACAGCCTGTGGTTTTGTCGCAGCAACAGCAGCTGGCGCGACAGCACTAACAGGTGCCGCAGCAGGCACATCACCGACAGTTTTCATTGAGTTAGCAATCTTCTCAGCCACAAAACCTACGATAATTTGTACGCTAGTTTTGTTCAGACGGATAACACCACTTGCACCCAGACGTTTTGCCAACGCTTCATTAACTAATGAAGAGTCTTTCACGTTCAGACGCAAACGAGTGATACACGCATCAATACCGGTCAAGTTAGCTGAACCGCCTACCGCTGCGACATACTGACGAGCCAGTAGAGAAACATCCTGGTTGGTGTCGGCACTAATATTCACGTCCTGACCATCAGCTTCATCACCAGCAACTGCCAGTTCACGACCTGGAGTTAACAGGTTGAATTTGGTGATAGTGAAACGGAACACAGCGTAGTAGATACCGAAGAACACAATGCCTTGTGGAATCAGCATGTACCAATGTGTTGCCAGTGGGTTACGCACCCAAAGCATCATATCCACCAGACCGGCGCTGAAGCCAAATCCAGAGATCCAATGCATGCTGGCAGCGATGAACACAGAAATACCGGTCAATACCGCATGGATAACGTACAGAACAGGAGCCACGAACATGAAGGAGAATTCCAACGGTTCGGTGATACCTGTAAAGAAGGAAGCAAATGCCCCCGCCATCATGATACCCATTACTTTGGCTTTATTTTCAGGACGTGCACAATGGTAGATTGCCAGTGCAGCGCCAGGCAGGCCAAACATCATGATTGGGAAGAAACCAGCCTGGTAACGACCCGTAATCCCGACAACCGCTTTACCTGATTCGATGGACTGTCCGCCGCCCAGGAAGTTAGGGATATCGTTAATACCCGCAACGTCAAACCAGAACACGGAGTTCAGCGCGTGGTGCAGACCGACTGGAATCAGCAAACGGTTGAAGAATGCGTAAATACCCGCACCTGCAGAGCCCAGTTTCTGGATGTGTTCACCGAAGTTCACCAGGCCGTCGAAGATCATCGGCCAGATGTACATAAGAATGAATGCAACCACGATCATCACAAAGGAAGTGAGGATTGGAACCAAACGGCGACCGCTGAAGAAGGACAACGCTTTTGGCAGCTCAACGCTGCTATAACGGTTGTACAATTCTGCAGAGATGATACCGACGAGGATACCGACGAATTGGTTGCTAATCTTACCGAATGCCGCCGGAACCTGGTCCACCGGGATTTTTTGGATCATGGCAACCGCTGCTGGAGAGCAGAGAGTTGTTAAAACTAAGAAGCCAACAAAACCGGTAAGAGCTGCTGCACCGTCTTTGTCTTTAGACATACCGTAAGCCACACCAATGGCGAACAGCACGGACATGTTATCAATAATAGCAGCACCAGACTTAATGAATAACGCCGCTAATGCGCTATCCCCCCCCCAGCTAATAGGGTCAATCCAGTAACCAACACCCATTAATATGGCTGCGGCTGGTAATGTGGCTACCGGCACCATCAGCGCGCGGCCAACCTTTTGCAAATAACCTAGAATACTCACGTTAATTCCCCCTATGAGACCCTGTTAAGGCTCGTTCAAAGCAGTTTTATTATTGTTTAACAAACCTTGAAAACTTGGCAATCATTCACCAGTTGTCTGAGTGTGTGAAAAATTAATTCGTATCGCAAATTAAACACCCTTTTTTTGTGATTACAATCACCAAATATTGTTATTGCACCCCTCTCTGGCTAGCTATCGACTAAAACTTATTTTATCATCCGAAAAATCAAGTCGGGTTGACCGCGTTATGACCAGTTTGAAACTGGTTTACCCTTAGAGGGTTCGGACAATCAATCTGGCTAACTCTATTTTCTATTAAATTATGAGGTGAATGATGAGACTGATTCCCCTGGCTACCCCAGCTCAAGTTGGCAAATGGGCAGCACGCCATATCGTTAATCGTATTAATGCATTTAAGCCAACAGCGGATCGCCCTTTCGTACTGGGCCTGCCAACTGGCGGTACTCCTCTTGAAGCGTACAAAGCACTGGTAGAGATGCACAAAGCGGGCCAGGTTAGCTTTAAAAACGTCGTCACCTTTAACATGGATGAATACGTTGGCCTGCCAAAAGAGCATCCAGAAAGCTATCATACGTTCATGCACCGTAATTTCTTTGATCACGTTGATATCCCGGCAGATAATATCAACCTGCTGAATGGTAATGCCGAAGATGTTGACGCCGAATGCCGTCGTTATGAAGAAAAAATCCGTTCTTACGGCAAAATTCACCTGTTTATGGGTGGCGTAGGTAACGATGGTCATATTGCGTTCAACGAACCGGCTTCTTCTCTGGCATCTCGTACTCGTATCAAAACGCTGACTCATGACACCCGTGTTGCAAACTCCCGTTTCTTTGATGGCGATGTGACTCAAGTGCCGAAATACGCGCTGACTGTTGGCGTGGGCACTCTGCTTGATGCAGAAGAAGTGATGATTTTGGTGCTCGGCCATTTGAAAGCGCAAGCGCTGCAAGCGGCTGTGGAAGGTAACGTGAATCACATGTGGACCATTAGTTGTCTGCAACTGCATCCTAAAGCCGTGGTGGTTTGTGATGAGCCGTCCACGATGGAACTCAAAGTGAAGACCCTGAAGTACTTCAATGAGCTCGAAGCAGAAAACATCAAAGATCTTTAAATACTAACTTATACCCTCAATAATTCGAGTTGCAGCCAACACCCCTGCAACTTGAAGTATGACGGGTATAACCGGGGGTAACTATGTTTGCACTAACTCACGGTCGGATTTATACCGGCCATGAAATTCTTGATGATCACGCAGTTGTTATCGCGAACGGCCTGATTGAACGCGTTTGCCCGCGCTCAACTCTCCCAGCGAGTATTGAGACTCGCGATGTGGGCGGTGCAATCATCGCCCCCGGTTTTATTGATGTGCAGCTCAATGGCTGTGGTGGCGTTCAGTTTAATGATTCTGCCGATGCAGTTACCGTTGAAACGCTGGAAATCATGCAGAAAGCCAACGAGCGTTCTGGCTGCACCAGTTACTTACCGACACTTATCACCAGCAGCGACGAGCTGATGAAGCAAGGCGTGAAAGTGATGCGTGAGTACCTGGCGAAGAATCAGCACCAGGCACTGGGTCTGCATCTTGAAGGCCCATGGCTCAATATGGTGAAAAAAGGCACGCACAACCCAAGCTTCGTGCGTAAGCCTGACGCAGAACTGGTCGATTTCCTTTGCCAAAACGCAGATGTGATCACCAAAATCACTTTGGCGCCAGAAATGGTGGTACCTGAAGTGATTAGCAAACTGGTGGCGGCTGGCATTATCGTTTCTGCCGGGCACTCCAACGCAACGGCAAAAGAAGCCAAAATTGGTTTCCGCGCAGGTATTACCTTCGCAACCCACCTTTTCAACGCGATGCCGTATATTACTGGCCGTGAACCAGGTCTTGCCGGTGCAATTTTTGATGAGCCAGATGTTTACTGCGGTATCATTGCCGATGGTTTACATGTGGACTATGCCAATATCCGCACGGCGAAAAAGGTTAAGGGCGATAAGCTCTGTCTGGTCACCGATGCAACCGCTCCGGCAGGTGCAAATATCGATGAGTTCATTTTTGCTGGAAAAACAATATACTACCGTGATGGTTTATGTGTAGATGAGAACGGTACGCTGAGCGGTTCTGCCCTGACGATGATTGAAGGGGTCAGTAACCTGGTCGAGCACGCTGGCATCGCCTTAGACGAAGTCTTACGTATGGCCACACTCTACCCTGCCCGTGCGATGGGTGTTGAGCAGCAATTAGGTACTATCGAAACCGGGAAAGTCGCCAACCTGACGGTCTTTACCCGTGATTATAAAATCACCAAGACATTCGTTAATGGTAACGAGGTCGTAACTGAGTAATTAAGGCATGACGACTGGCGGACAGGCTCAAATTGGTAATGTCGATCTCGTTAAACAGCTAAATAGCGCAGCGGTATACCGCCTGATTGACCAACACGGGCCAATCTCTCGTATCCAGATTGCCGAACAAAGCCAGCTTGCACCTGCCAGCGTCACTAAAATTACTCGCCAGCTCATTGAGCGCGGCTTGATCAAAGAAGTTGATCAACAGGCTTCCACCGGTGGCCGCCGCGCTATCTCAATTATCACTGAAACCCGAAATTTCCACGCCATCGGCGTTCGCCTGGGTCGTCATGACGCCACCATCACGCTGTTTGACCTTAGCGCTAAACCGCTCGCAGAAGAGCATTACGCCCTTCCGGAACGGACACAGGAAACGCTTGAGCACGCGTTGCTCAAGGCTATTTCTCATTTTATCGAGCAAAACCTGCGCAAAATACGTGAACTGATCGCTATCTCAGTGATACTGCCAGGTCTGGTTGATCCTGAAACCGGTGTGATTCGCTACATGCCACATATTCAGGTTAGTGATTGGGCGCTGATCGACAGCCTTGAGAAAAATTTCAAAGTGACCTGCTATGTCGGTCATGACATCCGGAGCCTCGCGCTTGCGGAGCATTACTTTGGTGCAACACACGACTGTGATGACTCCATTTTGGTGCGTGTCCACCGGGGTACAGGTGCCGGGATTTTGTCGAGCGGTCGAATTTTTATTGGCCGCAACGGTAACGTTGGTGAGATTGGCCATATTCAAGTTGATCCTTTAGGCGAGCGCTGCCACTGCGGAAACTTCGGTTGCCTGGAAACGATAGCCGCCAACGCCGCTATCGAACAGCGTGTGCGCCACTTACTTGAACAGGGTTACAACAGCCGCCTGACACTCGAAGATTGCGACATTACCGCTATCTGCAAAGCGGCTAATAAAGGCGATGCTTTGGCCTGTGAAGTGATTGAACACGTTGGCCGTCATTTAGGCAAAGCGATTGCTATCGCGATTAACTTGTTCAACCCGCAAAAAGTGGTGATTGCCGGGGAAATTATTGAAGCCGAGAAAGTGCTTCTTCCCGCCATTGAAAGCTGCATCAACACTCAGGCACTCAAAGCGTTTCGTAAAAACCTTCCTGTGGTACGCTCAAAACTCAATGACCGGTCTGCAATTGGGGCGTTTGCCTTAGTAAAACGCGCGATGTTAAATGGTGTTCTACTTCAGCGTCTGCTAGAAAGTTAATCCAGTCGTCAGCCTTTTAACGCTATACCCAAAATGTGAGTAAGAGTAGTCAATGACCATTCAGAATGTAATTTGTGATATTGACGGCGTGCTAATGCACGACAACGTCGCCATACCAGGTGCGAATGAATTCTTAGCCCGCATCATGGAAAAGGGCCTTCCACTGGTTCTGCTGACCAATTACCCCTCGCAAACGGGCCAGGATTTGGCAAACCGTTTTGCTTCCGCGGGTATCGATGTCCCTGACAGCGTTTTTTATACTTCCGCAATGGCAACCGCCGATTTCCTGCGTCGCCAGGAAGGGAAAAAAGCCTATGTTGTCGGTGAAGGTGCGTTGATTCATGAGCTCTACAAAGCCGGTTTCACGATAACCGATATTAATCCTGACTTTGTTATCGTCGGTGAAACACGTTCCTATAACTGGGAAATGATGCACAAAGCCGCCTATTTTGTAGCAAACGGTGCACGCTTTATTGCCACCAACCCTGACACGCATGGTCGCGGTTACTACCCTGCTTGCGGCGCGCTTTGCGCAGGAATTGAGAAAATTTCGGGTCGCAAACCCTTCTGCGTTGGCAAACCAAGCCCGTGGATTATCCGTGCTGCGCTAAACAAAATGCAGGCGCATTCCGAGCATACTGTGATTGTCGGTGATAACTTGCGTACCGATATCCTTGCTGGATTCCAGGCTGGTTTAGAAACTATTCTGGTTCTGTCAGGTGTTTCAACACTCAATGACATCGATGCCATGCCATTCCGCCCTTCCTGGATTTATCCTTCCGTTGCTGAAATCGATATCATTTAATTATTCATTCGCCTGGTTTTCGCCGGGCGTTTTAACGATTCAACAATCTATTCCACACTCACTGAACACCAGCCTGGCAATTTTGATAAAAATTGCCGATCCGCTAATTAATCCGTCTTTTTCATCATCATTTTTCAGTAATCAACAATCACCGTTGAATTATTTCCCCCTTAAAGACTAAAGGACTTGCATTCCCATCAATGATTGCGCATTTTCTTAGTCAAGCCACGCAGCATTGCCGCTAAAACATCAACAAACGGTAATGCGACATCACAAAATTACATCGTTTAAGTCAGTGTTACGGAGAGTGTTCTATGTGTTCTATTTTTGGTGTTCTGGATATCAAGACCGACGCAGTCGAATTGCGTAAGAAAGCGCTCGAGTTATCTCGCCTGATGCGTCACCGCGGCCCAGACTGGTCTGGTGTTTACGCGAATGATAAAGCCATTCTGTGCCATGAACGCCTCTCTATTGTTGACGTCAACGCTGGCGCACAACCGCTGTATAACAAAGAAAAAACTCACGCATTGGCTGTTAACGGTGAAATCTACAACCACCAGGCTCTGCGCGCAGAATACGGTGACCGTTACGCATTCCAGACAGGTTCTGACTGCGAAGTGATCCTCGCGCTCTATCAGGAAAAAGGCCCGGAGTTCCTTGACGATCTTCAGGGGATGTTTGCTTTCATTCTGTATGACGAAACTCAGGATGCTTACCTGATTGGCCGTGACCATATAGGTATTATCCCGCTGTATATGGGTTATGACGAGCACGGCAACATGTATGTTGCATCTGAAATGAAAGCCCTGGTTCCGGTCTGCCGCACCATTAAAGAGTTCCCTGCAGGGAGTTACCTGTGGAGCAAAGACGGCGAAGTCCGCAGCTACTACCAGCGTGACTGGTTCGAATACGATGCAGTAAAAGACAACGTCACCGACAAGAATGAATTACGCCAGGCGCTGGAAGATGCCGTTAAAAGCCACCTGATGTCTGACGTACCGTACGGCGTGCTGCTGTCTGGTGGTCTGGATTCCTCAGTCATTTCTGCGATTACTAAGAAATTTGCGGCTCGTCGTGTAGAAGATGAAGAACGTTCTGAAGCCTGGTGGCCACAGCTGCACTCATTTGCGGTCGGTCTGGTCGGTTCCCCTGACCTGAAAGCGGCGCAAGAAGTCGCAAACCACTTGGGTACGGTTCACCACGAAATTCATTTCACGGTGCAAGAAGGCTTGGATGCCATTCGCGATGTTATCTATCACATTGAAACCTATGATGTGACCACCATTCGCGCCTCTACTCCAATGTATTTGATGTCACGTAAAATCAAAGCCATGGGCATCAAGATGGTGCTGTCCGGTGAAGGTTCTGATGAAGTGTTTGGCGGCTACTTGTACTTCCATAAAGCGCCAAACGATAAAGAACTGCACGAAGAAACCGTTCGCAAGCTCCAGGCACTGCATATGTTTGACTGTGCTCGTGCTAACAAAGCGATGTCAGCCTGGGGCGTTGAAGCTCGCGTACCGTTCCTGGACAAAAAATTCCTCGATGTGGCTATGCGTATCAACCCGAAAGACAAAATGTGCGGCAACGGTAAGATGGAAAAACATATCCTGCGTGAATGTTTTGAATCCTATCTGCCAGCAAGCATTGCATGGCGTCAGAAAGAGCAATTCTCTGATGGCGTTGGTTACAGCTGGATTGACACACTGAAAGAAGTTGCAGCCGGGCAAGTCACCGATCAACAACTGGAAACCGCAAGCTATCGTTTCCCGTACAACACACCAGGCTCTAAAGAAGCTTATTTGTACCGCGAGATCTTTGAAGAGCTGTTCCCACTGCCAAGTGCTGCACAATGTGTTCCTGGTGGCCCGTCCGTTGCCTGTTCTTCCGCTAAGGCCATTGAATGGGATGAAGCATTCAAAACAATGAATGACCCATCAGGCCGTGCCGTAGGCGTGCACCAGTCTGCTTATAAATAAGCGAACAAAATTAACCACACGGGCCTACGGGCCCGTTTTTATTTCTACATTATTCCCCGCCACAGTTCGGGGTTTTTCACCAAATAAAACCACGAAATAACCGATAATTGACGAATATTGCATCAAGCTGTTCGTAAGCTGGTCAAACAGACAATTTCAGCCACTTTTCGGGAAAAAATTTGTTGACGCTAGAAGGCCAACTACGCATAATGCGCCCCGCAACGCCGATAAGGTGACGCAAAAAAAAAGAAGGCTACTTAGCTCAGCTGGTTAGAGCACAGCACTCATAATGCTGGGGTCACAGGTTCGATTCCCGTAGTAGCCACCATTATTCTTTTTTTAGCGCGGGAGTGGCGAAATTGGTAGACGCACCAGATTTAGGTTCTGGCGCCGCAAGGTGTGCGAGTTCAAGTCTCGCCTCCCGCACCATTTTATAGCGTTGCACGGATGGGGTATCGCCAAGCGGTAAGGCACCGGTTTTTGATACCGGCATTCCCTGGTTCGAATCCAGGTACCCCAGCCACTTTTTTTTGACATAGCAGTTTTCGACATAGCACGGTAGTTTTGTGCGCCCTTAGTTGGGGTATCGCCAAGCGGTAAGGCACCGGTTTTTGATACCGGCATTCCCTGGTTCGAATCCAGGTACCCCAGCCAGTCGAAAGAATAGTTTTACAATTTGGCTACTTAGCTCAGCTGGTTAGAGCACATCACTCATAATGATGGGGTCACAGGTTCGATTCCCGTAGTAGCCACCATATTTTTGGGGTATCGCCAAGCGGTAAGGCTCTGGTTTCTGATACCAGCATTCCGAGGTTCGAATCCTCGTACCCCAGCCAAAAAGAAAAGCTCGCTCAGGCGAGCTTTTTGCTTTTCTGTATTTGGTCAATCCGATCGAAGTTTTTGTCGGATGTCGCTCACGCAAAACTAAACCGTAGCGACATCCACCCGCTAATTCATAACCCTAACGCATACTTCAACGCCTGGCGTTTCAATACACCGCCGCGTTCGGCTGCCATCAGCCCCAGATTTCGAATCACTCGCAGCGGCCCTAAGTTGTTACTAAACCCAGCGTAGAAAAGGTCCATGCCACTTTGCATCAGGAAGTTATCCGCTTGCCTGCGCGTCTGGTAGCGTTTTAGTACACGCGCATCCGCCCAATTATCACCGTAACTGCGCGCATTGATCATCACATCGAGCAACGCTTCCACATCGCGATAACCCAGATTCACCCCCTGCCCGGCTAACGGATGAATGGTATGTGCCGCATCACCAATCAACGCCAAACCTTGTTGCGTGTAGTGCAACGCATGGCGACGCGTCAGAGGGAATGCACCACAGGCAACCGGCATGACTTTTCCTAAGCGTTCAGGGAAACTGGCTTCAATGGCTTTTTGCAACTGTGGCATCGACATATTCTGTAGCTGGCGAATGCGTGCCGGAGAGTCGTACCAAACCAGGGAAGCCCAATTATCGAATAAGGGTAAAAAGGCATGCGGCCCTGTAGGGGTAAAATGCTGCCAGGTGCTGTCTCCAGGTTGAGACTCGCACTTCACGGTGATTAACATGCAGGACTGACGATATTGCCAGGCATGAATGCCTATCCCCGCCCAACGACGCACCTGAGAATTCGCGCCATCAGCACCAATCACCATCGGCACCGTCAGAGTCTGCTCATCTGCAAACTGTAGCGTCCAACTTCCTTGCTGCCCGCGCAGTTGGGTAATTTGCGCCGGACATAGCAACGTCACGTTTGGATGGGCTTCCAGCGCCTGCCACAACGCAAGCTGCAAAACCTGGTTTTCGACCATATAGCCCAGTTCTGGCAGCCCAAGCTCGTGAGCATTGAAGCTAACGTGCGCGCTTTCCCACTCCCAGGTTTCAAGCTGGCGATAAGCATGCGTGCGCATCGCCCGAATCGCCGGCCAGACATCGAGCGATTTCAGCAAACCCACTGACGCGCTGCTAATGGCCGAAATACGCACATCGGGTTGGCTTGTGGCGTCAAAAGCAGCAGGAGCCTGATGCTCAACCACCGCCACTTGAAAACCATTTTGCGCAAGACCAAGGCCTGCCGCCGCGCCGACCATCCCCCCGCCGACTACCGCAACATCTATTGTCTGGTTCAACATGATGATTTTGTCCTTAAATTGTCTATCCTGATTCTACCGGATTTTTACCCATGTTTCGTAGGCTGGTCACATCAAGGCCAAAGCATTACAATACGCGGCCTGAATTCCTGGCTTTAACTGAGCAATGGCAAGTCGATGACGAAAAAACTCCATATCAAAACCTGGGGCTGTCAGATGAACGAATACGATTCATCAAAGATGGCCGATCTGCTGAACAGCACGCATGGCTATATCCTTACGGATAATCCAAAAGAAGCGGACGTATTGCTGCTCAATACCTGCTCTATCCGTGAAAAAGCCCAGGAAAAAGTATTCCATTTGCTGGGCCGTTGGAAACTCTTAAAGCGCAAGAATCCCGATGTGATTATCGGTGTTGGCGGCTGCGTTGCTTCCCAGGAAGGCAAGCTTATCCGTAGCCGTGCACACTATGTTGATATCGTTTTCGGGCCGCAAACCCTGCATCGCTTACCGGAAATGATCAACAAAGTTCGCGGTAACCGTAGCCCTATTGTTGACGTCAGCTTCCCGGAAATCGAGAAATTTGACCGTCTGCCAGAGCCAAAAGCTGACGGCCCGACCGCTTTCGTTTCTATTATGGAAGGCTGTAATAAATATTGTACTTACTGCGTGGTGCCTTACACCCGTGGTGAAGAAGTTAACCGTCCGTGCGATGACGTTCTGTTTGAAATTGCCCAGCTCGCCGCACAAGGCGTACGTGAAGTTAACTTGCTCGGGCAAAACGTGAATGCTTATCGCGGCCCTTCTTTCGACGGTGGAATTTGCTCTTTCGCAGAGCTACTGCGTCTGGTTGCCGCGATTGACGGTATTGACCGTATTCGTTTTACCACCAGCCACCCGATTGAATTCACTGACGATATCATCGAGGTTTATCGCGATACGCCTGAGCTGGTGAGCTTCCTGCATTTGCCGATTCAGAGTGGTTCTGACCGCGTGTTGAACCTGATGGGCCGTACCCATACCGCGCTGGAATACAAATCAACGATTCGCAAACTGCGTGCAGCCCGTCCTGACATCCAGATTAGCTCCGACTTTATTGTGGGCTTCCCAGGAGAAACCCAGCAGGACTTCGAGCAAACCATGAAAGTGATTGCCGATGTGAATTTTGATGTTAGCTACAGCTTCGTGTTCTCTTCACGCCCAGGTACACCTGCCGCCGATATGGTGGATGACGTGCCAGAAGAAGAGAAGAAACAGCGTCTGTACATCCTGCAAGACCGCATCAACCAACAAGCAATGGAGTTGAGCCGTAATATGGTCGGCACCACTCAACGTGTTCTGGTTGAAGGAACGTCGCGCAGAAACATTATGGAGTTCACCGGGCGTTCCGAACACAACCGTGGGGTTAACTTTGAAGGTACCCCGGATATGGTCGGTAAGTTTGTGGATGTGGAAATTACTGAGGTTGCGACGAACAACTCACTGCGCGGGAAGGTCGTTCGCACTGAAGACCAAATGGGGCTGCGTATTGCGCAATCACCTGCATCGGTTATTGCCCGCACCCGTAAAGAGAATGAAATCGGCGTTGGGATCTATCAGCCTTAGTTCCGCACGGCTTTGCCCGTCGGTTCGCTAACGCCGTGAACCGACGGGCATTTTCATTTGTTGCACTTGCATTCTGAATCAGCCACCCAAATATCCAAAACCAGGCTTGCACCATCTTCACTCGCCGTAAATACTCTTTTTATGGCCTGCTGTATACCCAAGCAACTTCTGGATGCAGGTAGGCGGCAATTCCTTCAACTGGCCCAGAGTGACCCCGAGGATAAGTTTGAATATCGAAACACGTGAAATTACGCTAGAACCCGCAGACAATGCGCGTCTGCTAAGCCTGTGTGGCCCATTTGATGACAACATCAAGCAGCTTGAACGTCGGCTGGGTATCGAGATCAACCGCCGCGACTATCACTTCAAGCTCACGGGCCGCCCAATTCTGGTGAATGCCGCCGCAGATATTCTGCGCAATCTGTACGTTGATACCGCGCCGATGCGTGGGGAAATTCAGGATATAACACCGGAACAAATCCACCTTGCCATTAAAGAGATTCGGGTACTGGAACAGTCCGCCGAAAGCGTTCCAGAGTACGGTAAAGCGGTCAACATCAAGACCAAACGTGGCGTTATCAAACCTCGCACGCCTAACCAGGCGCAGTACATCGCCAATATTTTCGACCACGACATCACGTTTGGTGTCGGCCCTGCAGGAACGGGTAAAACCTATCTTGCTGTTGCTGCGGCAGTTGATGCGCTAGAACGTCAGGATATTCGCCGCATTTTGCTGACCCGCCCTGCGGTAGAAGCCGGTGAAAAACTGGGCTTTCTGCCAGGGGATTTAAGTCAAAAGGTTGATCCTTACTTACGCCCATTATATGACGCGCTGTTTGAGATGCTCGGCTTTGAGCGCGTTGAAAAACTAATCGAACGCAACGTGATTGAAGTCGCCCCGCTCGCTTACATGCGTGGCCGTACGCTCAATGATGCCTTCATCATTCTGGATGAAAGCCAGAACACCACTACCGAGCAGATGAAGATGTTCCTGACGCGCATTGGTTTCAACTCCAAAGCCGTGATTACAGGTGACGTCACCCAAATCGACTTGCCAAAGAATCTGAAATCTGGCCTGCGCCACGCGATTGAAGTGCTGTCAGAAGTCGATGAAATCAGTTTTAACTTCCTTAATAGCGAAGACGTAGTACGCCACCCAGTTGTGGCACGCATTGTGAATGCCTATGAAGCGTGGGAAAACGCGGAACAGGTTCGTAAAGATGAACTCGCGGCTGAACGCAAGCGAGAAGCGATGGCTATCAATGCCGCCGCTCAGGAGAGTAAATGAGTCAGGTGATTTTGGATTTACAGATCGCGTGTGAAGACGCAAGCGGTCTCCCGACGGAAGTACAATTTCAGACTTGGCTCGATGCAGTCATCCCACAATTTCAGGAAGAGTCCGAAGTGACGATTCGCCTGGTGGATGATGCCGAGAGCCACGATCTAAACCTCACTTACCGTGGGAAAGATAAATCCACAAACGTGCTTTCATTCCCGTTTGAAGCCCCGCCAGGCATTGAACTTCCGTTACTGGGCGACTTGATTATTTGTCGTCAGGTTGTGGAACAGGAAGCAAAAGAACAGCAAAAACCGCTGGATGCGCATTGGGCGCATATGGTTATCCACGGTAGCTTGCATCTGCTTGGCTATGATCATATTGAAGATGAAGAAGCCGAAGAGATGGAATCCCTGGAAACAGAGATAATGCTTGCTCTTGGGTATGCTGATCCGTACATTGCCGAGAAAGAGTAGTCTCTGTAGGGATTTACACTGCGGAACAAATACAAGCAGGCAGCGCACCATCGAGCCGCCTGCATATTAAAACGAACAGAGGTAAAAAAACCAAACGCCATGAGCGACGACAACTCACAAAACAGTGACACGCCTGCCAGTAAGAAGGGGTTCTTTTCCCTGATTCTCAACCAGCTATTCCACGGTGAACCTAAAAACCGTGATGATCTGCTGACACTTATTCGTGATTCTGAGCAAAATGACCTGATCGATCAAGATACCCGCGACATGCTCGAAGGCGTTATGGATATCGCCGACCAACGCGTTCGCGACATCATGATCCCTCGCTCTCAAATGGTCACGCTCAAACACAACCAGACGCTGGACGAATGCCTCGATGTGATAATCGAATCCGCACACTCCCGCTTCCCGGTGATCAGTGAAGACAAAGATCATATCGAAGGGATTCTGATGGCCAAGGATCTGCTGCCATTTATGCGCAGTGATACCGAGCCATTTAGCATGGAAAAAGTGTTACGTCAGGCAGTTGTTGTGCCAGAAAGTAAGCGTGTTGATCGCATGCTCAAAGAGTTTCGTCAGCAACGCTACCACATGGCGATTGTGATAGATGAGTTTGGCGGCGTCTCCGGGCTTGTCACCATCGAAGATATTCTCGAACTGATTGTTGGGGAAATTGAAGATGAATACGACGACGAGGAAGACGGCGATTTCCGCCAGCTAAGCCGCCATACCTGGACGGTTCGCGCTCTGGCCTCAATCGAGGATTTCAACGACACCTTTGCAACCCATTTCAATGATGACGAAGTGGATACCATTGGTGGATTAGTCATGCAGGCCTTTGGTCACTTACCTGCCCGTGGCGAAACCATTGAAATTGATGGTTATCAATTTAAAGTCGCGATGGCTGACAGCCGCCGTGTTATTCAGGTTCATGTCAGAATTCCGGACGACTCGCCACAACCGAAACTGGAAGATTAATTCAAAGATGGCTATAGCTCTACTCCTTCAACGCCAGCGCGTACGTTTACTGCTGGCGCTGCTTTTTGGTGCCTGCGGAACGCTGGCTTTCTCCCCCTACGATTTCTGGCCTGCCGCGATTATTTCTCTGGCTGGGCTTCAGGGGCTGACACTTAATAGACGCGCTATTCAGAGCGCCTGGATTGGTTTCTTCTGGGGACTGGGGCTATTTGGCTCAGGCATAAACTGGGTGTATGTCAGTATCGCGCAGTTTGGCGGTATGCCAGGCCCGGTGAATGTCTTTTTAGTGGTGTTACTCGCCGCTTACATGTCTTTGTATACCGGTTTATTTGGTGGTTTCCTCAGCAAGCTTTGCCCAAAAACCACCTGGTGGCGGGTGGCTATTGCCGCTCCAATGCTGTGGCAACTCACCGAGTTTTTACGCGGCTGGGTATTAACGGGCTTCCCGTGGCTACAGTTTGGTTATAGCCAGATTGATGGCCCACTAAAAGGTATTGCCCCGATCCTCGGCGTTGAAAGCGTCACCTTCTTGCTGATGATTATCAGTGGATTGTTAGTGTATGCACTTCACGAGCGAAACTGGCGTCCTGCTGTTATTGCCGCGGCTTTGCTGCTTCTGCCATGGCCATTACGTTCAGTTCAGTGGTATCAGGCTGAGCCGGAGCGCACCGTTGATGTCGCGATGGTTCAGGGTGATATCCCGCAATCCCTTAAATGGGACGAAAACCAGTTGCTGAATACGCTGAAGATTTATCTCGATAAAACTCAGCCGCAGATGGGGAAATCCCAACTGATTATCTGGCCTGAATCGGCGATCCCTGACCTTGAGATAAACCAGCAGCAATTCCTGACCATGATGGACGATTTGATGCGCTCTAAGCACAGCTCGTTGATTACCGGTATTGTTGACGCGCGATTAAATAAACAAAACCGCTACGACACCTATAACAGTATTATCACGCTCGGCGCTGGCAATCAGTACAGCTACAACAGCACTGATCGATACAACAAGAATCACCTGGTGCCGTTTGGTGAGTTTGTGCCTCTGGAGTCCATCCTGCGCCCACTGGCACCGTTCTTTGATTTACCCATGTCGTCATTCAGCCGTGGTCCGTATTTGCAGCCACAGCTCTCATCCAACGGTATTAAGCTCACGCCCGCTATCTGCTATGAGATTATCCTTGGTGAACAAGTGCGCGATAACTTCCGCCCCGACACCGACTTCCTGCTGACTATTTCAAACGACGCGTGGTTCGGTAAATCGATTGGCCCGTGGCAGCACTTCCAGATGGCGAGAATGCGTTCGCTTGAGCTAGGCCGCCCACTGTTGCGCAGTACCAACAATGGCATCACCGCCGTGATTAATGCTAATGGCGACATTGATGCAATGATCCCGCAGTTTACTCGCGAAGTCCTGGAAACGAAGGTCACACCCACGCGCGGCATCACACCTTACGCCCGTTTTGGTCATTGGCCGCTGTGGTTTGCCACACTGGTATTTGGATTCGCTTCTGTATTGCTGGCGCTGCGCAGCCGCCGCAAACCCTGATTTTACCTCGCCTAACCAGGCCAGCGATTGCTCAATCGCCGTGAGTTTAAGAACGAGATATCCGGGGTGACCACCGCGTTGGGTGTCCCTCCGGGAACCCAACGCGGTGTTTCCCCTCATTCATTGGCTTAAGTGAACGGTGTTAAGCGATTGCTGGCCTTTTTAATTTCTGGCACAACCTTTGCAATCATTTACTCCTCAGAAACAAATAAAATGCTGAGCCTAAACCCTATGGGTAGCAGGAAGCATTGAGCTGCACCAAAAAATGACATATTGAGCACCAAATCGGTGCAATGAGGTTTTTTTGCCTTTAAACGGTGCGGCATGGTTCGCAAAAATAAACATTTGGTTAGCAAAATCTTTACATTCAGCTAGGTTAAATGTTAACAAAAGACCAAGAATTGAACTTATTCAGTTACACACAACAAAAAAACAACACACACATCAGGTATCAATGCCGTATGGCATTAAGAAAAGGAGTTGGTAATGCAATTACGTAAACTAGCCTCAGCTTTGTTGGTTATGGGTTTAGGCGCGGGTATTGCTCACGCCGAAGATGCTAAACCTGCAGCTCAGCAAAGTACTCTTGATAAGATTGCCGCTAATGGCGTTATTGTTGTCGGTCACCGCGAATCTTCCGTTCCCTTCTCTTACTACGATAACCAACAAAAAGTCGTGGGCTATTCACAGGATTATTCCAACGCTATCGTTGAAGCTGTGAAAAAGAAACTCAATAAACCTGACCTGCAAGTTAAGTTGATTCCTATTACGTCTCAGAACCGTATTCCATTGCTGCAAAACGGAACTTTCGATTTTGAGTGTGGTTCAACAACCAACAACCTGGAGCGCCAAAAACAAGCATCGTTCTCCAACACAATCTTCGTGGTGGGTACGCGTTTACTGGTTAAGAAAGGCGGTGAGATTAAAGACTTTGCCGACCTGAAAGGTAAAGCGGTCGTTGTGACTTCTGGCACCACTTCTGAAGTTCTGCTGAACAAGCTGAATGAAGAGAAGAAAATGGATATGCGCATCATCAGCGCCAAAGACCACGGTGACTCGTTCCGCACCCTGGAAAGTGGTCGTGCCGTTGCCTTTATGATGGATGATGCCCTGCTGGCCGGTGAACGTGCTAAAGCAAAGAAACAGGATAACTGGGAAATCGTTGGCACTCCGCAGTCCCGCGAAGCGTACGGCTGTATGCTGCGTAAAGACGATGCTGAATTTAAAAAGTTAGTGGATGACACCATCGCTCAGACGCAAACATCGGGTACTGCCGCCAAGTGGTTCGACAAGTGGTTCATGAACCCAATTCCACCGAAAAATATCAATATGAACTTCGTTCTGTCTAACGACATGAAAGCCCTGTTCAAAGAACCTAACGATAAAGCACTGAACTAATCATACCCGTTAGCATTCGAGTTGCAGGTAGGTGGCCAAGGAGCTTATCCCGATGAGCTTACTTAAGTAAATGAGTCGGATAAGTGAGTGCAGCCAACACCCTGGCAGCTTGAAGGATGACGGTTATAGAACTAGGGGCCGGGATGACCCAGCCCTCTCGATTGGCGAACCGAAGCTCGGACAGACTATGCGTTGGATGGCCGTTCCCCATCCGACGTGAAAGTACTCAATAAATCTCAGGCAACGACCTGAAATCTGGGTACAAGCTTCTCATCAATCTTCGAGGGTAGCGCTAACGCTACCCTCATTTTTTTCTCGGAGTGCGTTATGTCTATTGACTGGAACTGGGGAATATTTCTACAGCCCGCCCCGTTCGGCAACACAACTTATTTGGGCTGGATTTGGAATGGCTTCCAGGTCACCGTCGCCCTGTCCATCTGCGCATGGATAATCGCCTTCTTTGTCGGCTCACTGTTCGGCATTTTGCGTACCGTTCCTAATAAATGGCTTTCGGGCATTGGCACGCTCTATGTCGAGTTATTCCGTAATGTGCCGCTTATCGTGCAGTTTTTTACCTGGTACTTAGTGGTGCCGGAATTACTGCCCCCCGATCTCGGCATGTGGTTTAAATCCGAACTTGACCCGAATATACAGTTCTTCCTGTCGTCGATGATTTGCCTCGGCCTGTTTACCGCCGCTCGCGTCTGCGAACAGGTTCGTGCGGCTATTCAATCATTACCTCGCGGGCAGCAAAATGCCGCGCTAGCGATGGGGCTCACATTGCCGCAAGCGTATCGTTATGTACTTTTGCCAAACGCCTATCGCGTGATTGTGCCGCCAATGACATCTGAGATGATGAACCTGGTGAAAAACTCGGCGATCGCGTCAACCATTGGCTTGGTCGATATGGCGGCCCAGGCAGGAAAACTGCTGGACTATTCTGCTCACGCCTACGAATCATTCACCGCCATCACGCTTGCTTATGTACTGATTAACGCCGTAATTATGCTAGTGATGTATGTGGTTGAACGTAAAATTCGCCTGCCTGGCAACATGGGAGGCAAATAATGTACGATTTTGACTGGACTTCGATTCTGCCCGCCATGCCTTACCTGATCCAGGGATTGATTATCACCCTGAAAATCACGGTTACTGCGGTTATATTCGGTATTGTGTGGGGAACCTTGCTCGCCGTCATGCGTCTGTCGCCAATCAAGCCCATTGCCTGGTTTGCAAGCGCCTACGTCAACGTTTTCCGTTCAATTCCGCTGGTCATGGTGCTGCTGTGGTTCTATCTGGTAGTACCCGGTTTCTTACAAAGAGTGTTAGGACTTTCACCCCAGACGGACATTCGCCTGATTTCGGCGATAGTCGCGTTCTCGATGTTTGAAGCCGCCTACTATTCCGAGATCATTCGTGCCGGTATCCAGAGCATTTCACGCGGGCAATCCTATGCGGCTCTTGCGCTCGGGATGACGCACTGGCAGTCGATGAAATTGATTATCCTGCCACAAGCATTCCGTGCGATGGTCCCACTGCTGTTAACCCAGGGCATCGTATTATTCCAGGATACTTCGCTGGTGTATGTTTTGAGCCTGGCTGACTTCTTCCGTACCGCGACAACCATTGGTGAACGTGACGGAACCCAGGTGGAGATGATTCTCTTTGCCGGTCTGGTATATTTCGCAATCAGTCTTAGTGCCTCGCTGTTGGTCACATACTTGAAGAAAAGGACAGTGTCATGATTTCCCTGAAAAATGTTTCTAAATGGTATGGTCACTTTCAGGTGCTAACCGACTGCTCAACAGAAGTGAATAAAGGTGAAGTGGTGGTGGTTTGTGGGCCATCCGGCTCCGGTAAATCAACACTGATTAAAACCGTAAACGGTCTGGAGCCCGTGCAAAAAGGCGAGATTGTTGTCAACGGTACGCAAGTGAACAACAAGAAAACCAATCTGGCTGAATTGCGCTCTCACGTCGGAATGGTATTCCAACACTTTGAGCTTTTCCCGCATCTGTCAATTATTGAGAACCTGACGCTGGCACAAGTTAAAGTGCTCAAACGCAACCCGGAAGAGTCGCGTAAAAAAGGGCTTAAATTGCTTGAGCGCGTTGGGCTAACTGCGCATGCAGATAAGTTTC
This sequence comes from Buttiauxella sp., assembly GCF_035271705.1. GTDB lineage: Bacteria > Pseudomonadota > Gammaproteobacteria > Enterobacterales > Enterobacteriaceae > Buttiauxella. The sequence continues at coordinate 7,628 of NZ_DATERI010000173.1, read as the reverse complement.
CGGCGCAGCTTTCCGGTGGCCAGCAGCAGCGTGTCGCCATTGCGCGCGCGTTGTGTATGGATCCGGTGGCAATGCTGTTTGACGAACCCACCTCAGCACTTGATCCTGAAATGATCAACGAAGTGCTGGACGTGATGGTCGAGCTGGCAAACGAAGGGATGACCATGATGGTAGTCACGCATGAAATGGGCTTTGCTCGTAAAGTGGCAAACCGCGTTATTTTCATGGATGAAGGGAAGATTGTCGAAGATTCGAACAAAGAGGACTTCTTCAACAATCCACAGTCTGAGCGTGCGAAAGACTTCCTGGCAAAAATCCTGCACTAATCGTAGAAATGCCTGCACACCCTTTTGAGATTGTGCAGGCATGACTACCGGCATGTTTACTTCATGGTTTCTTTCATCAGCACGGTAACTTTTTCCATCGTCGCCCCAGCCTCTTTCACGCCTTTGTTCTCTTGTTCTTTGACCCACTTTTCCTGCACTTGCTGGTAATGGGTGGTGGTTTCCCAATGAGCGACTTCATCAGAACTTAGCTGGCGGATTTGCACGCCATTTTTACTTAATTCACTCACCATCGTGCCAAAACTGCTGTCCATTACCGAACCCAGAGTTTGATAAGCTTTGATTGCAGCTCGCTGAATCGCCTGTTTATCCTCGGCGGCAAGCTTGTCCCAGGTATTTTTATTCATCACCAGCGGATAAACGTGCCCAAGCCACAGGTCTTTAGAGATTAAAACATGAGACGCTGTTTTATGGACGTTGAGTTCATAGCCACTGTCCACGTTGACCATTAACCCATCCAGGCTTCCAGCTTTAAGCGCAGCATAAATCCCTTCACCCCACGGCATAGAAATGGGCGTCGCTCCGGTGTTTTTCAAGAAATCCTGATGCCAGAAACTTGCCGAACGCCACTTCGTCCCTTTGATATCACTTAATGTATCCAAGGGTTTGGTACTGAAAAATGCCACGGGATAGCCGGTCGCGAGGAAAATATTCACTACATTTTGCTTTGCTAACTCAACCTGGAATTCAGGTATGGTGTCATACGCCTTGCGGAAGAACTCAACCTGTTTATCGCCCGTTGGCCCGACTGGGAAGCTTTTGAAAATCTGCTGCAACGGGAATTCTTTCGCCGTGTATTCAGGTACCACGATTGCCATATCAGCAACCTTCCCTTCTTTTACGACAGCCAAAGCATCATAGCTACGCGCCAGTTCGCTGTTCCAGTGAGAGTCAACTTTCAGCCGGCCGTGCGACTCCTTCTCAATTTCAGCAAAGAAGACGTTCTTGATGAAGCGGGTACGCATCCCGCCCAGTGGTTCATGGTCGCTATATTTCAGGATTTGAGCTGCCGATACCGTGGCGGGCATCAGCAGCGCGGTGAGGAAGACAGCCAGCATTGTTCTGGCCACAGGGGTTCGTTGCATTGCGGTTCCTTCGCGTCGTGAAAATTAAGGTTCAAATGGTCTACGGCTGAATTGGTTATGCCCACATTTCGGGCAAACAGGCAGTAGCTCCGGGGTATAAATTGCCAGATGGAAATGGCAATTCTCACAAACCAGGTTCCCAAGCCCAACCACTTCACCACTATGATAAACTCCGTGATGGTTGAGGTCCTGGAAAACTTCACGCCATTCCAACTGTGTTTTGTCGGTGATGTCCGCCAGCTCCTGCCAGAGACTCTCCTTAATGACGCGCATGAAAACACTGTCGGTAAATGCGTTCTGACTTTCGTTATAGCTACGAGCAAACTCTTCCAAATCACGGCGGACTGCGCGTGTGACTTCTTCAACTTCGGTCCGGGTCAACTCCCCGGTTTCGTTCATGCGTTTGCGTGCACTGTCGACGAGTTCGTCAATATCACGCTCTCCACTGCGTAACCGCTCGGTGAGTGAGGCCACCAGTTCACGGTAAAATTGAGCAACCTTGTTCATCGTCTGCTTGCCTCCTTGAAGAGTTTGCTGCATTCAGGTTGATGTAACCTACTCTAAATAGTAGACCTTAATCGGCGACCTCTTTGTTAGTTTGCCCACATGCCGCGTAAATAACTGCAAATGAGAAATGGACACGGCAACTGTTGAAAGGCTGTTTTGCGACACTCTTATCGGCTATGCTATGCCGATCTGAAATTAATAGTTAAAGCTACAACCTGTAGCTGTCTTTCATCACAGGACCACTGGCTGCCATGCAAGAGCAATATCGCCCGGAAGAGATAGAATCCAACGTACAGCTTCACTGGCAAGAGAAGCGTACTTTTGAAGTAACCGAAGACGAAGGCAAAGAGAAGTATTACTGCCTCTCGATGCTACCCTATCCTTCTGGCCGACTACACATGGGCCACGTTCGTAACTACACCATCGGTGACGTTATCGCGCGTTATCAGCGCATGCTGGGCAAAAATGTTCTTCAGCCGATCGGCTGGGATGCGTTCGGTCTGCCCGCTGAAGGAGCGGCGGTAAAAAATAACACCGCACCTGCGCCGTGGACTTACGACAATATCAACTACATGAAGAACCAGCTCAAAACGCTGGGCTTTGGCTATGACTGGAGCCGCGAGCTGGCGACCTGTACCCCAGAATACTACCGTTGGGAACAGCAGTTCTTCACTCAGCTGTACACCAAAGGTCTGGTTTACAAAAAGACTTCTGCGGTCAACTGGTGTCCGAATGACCAGACTGTTCTGGCAAACGAACAGGTCATTGACGGTTGCTGCTGGCGTTGTGATTCCAAAGTTGAGCGTAAAGAGATCCCACAGTGGTTTATCAAAATCACCGCTTACGCTGACGAACTGTTGAATGATCTGGATACGCTGGACCATTGGCCTGAACAGGTCAAAACCATGCAGCGTAACTGGATTGGCCGTTCAGAAGGTGTAGAGATCACTTTTGACGTTGAAAACAGTGCTGAGAAACTGACGGTTTACACCACTCGCCCGGACACCTTTATGGGTGTGACTTATCTGGCGGTTGCAGCAGGTCACCCAATCGCACAACAAGCGGCGGTGAACAATCCTGAACTGCTTGAATTCATTGATGAGTGCCGTAATACCAAAGTTGCTGAAGCTGAAATGGCAACTATGGAGAAAAAAGGCGTTGCCACTGGTGTTAACGCTATTCACCCACTGACTGGCGAATCTGTCCCGGTTTGGGTGGCAAACTTTGTGTTGATGGAATACGGCACCGGTGCGGTAATGGCGGTTCCTGGCCACGATCAACGTGACTGGGAATTTGCGACGAAATACGGTCTGCAAATCAAACCTGTGATTCTGAATGCCGATGGTAGCGAGCCAGATTTGTCAGCAGCAGCGATGACCGAGAAAGGCGCGCTGTTTAACTCAGGCGAGTTCGACGGTCTGGACTTCCAGAATGCGTTTAACGCGATTGCCGACAAACTGGCAGCAAAAGGTGTAGGCGAGCGCAAAGTTAACTATCGTCTGCGCGACTGGGGGGTTTCCCGTCAGCGTTACTGGGGTGCGCCAATTCCTATGGTCACTCTGGAAGATGGTACTGTGATGCCAACCCCAGAAGACCAACTGCCGGTTATCCTGCCAGAAGATGTGGTCATGGACGGTATCACCAGCCCAATTAAAGCCAATCCTGAGTGGGCAAAAACCACCGTTAATGGCATGCCTGCGCTGCGTGAAACTGACACCTTCGACACCTTCATGGAATCGTCCTGGTACTACGCGCGTTACACCTGCCCGCAGTACGACAAAGGGATGCTGGACTCCAAAGCAGCTAACTACTGGTTGCCGGTTGATATTTACATTGGTGGTATTGAACACGCCATCATGCACCTGCTTTACTTCCGCTTCTTCCACAAACTGATGCGCGATGCAGGCATGGTGACCTCTAACGAGCCTGCCAAACAGCTGCTGTGTCAAGGTATGGTTCTGGCGGACGCGTTCTATTACACCGGTGTTAACGGTGAGCGTAACTGGGTTTCCCCTGCTGAAGCGATTGTAGAACGTGACGAGAAAGGCCGTATTATCAAAGCCTGCGACGCACAGGGCAATGAACTGGTCTATGCTGGCATGAGCAAAATGTCGAAGTCGAAAAACAACGGCATTGACCCGCAAGTGATGGTTGAACGTTACGGCGCAGACACCGTTCGCTTGTTTATGATGTTTGCTTCTCCTGCCGATATGACGCTGGAATGGCAGGAATCAGGCGTTGAAGGGGCAAACCGCTTCCTGAAACGTGTCTGGAGACTGGCCTACGAGCACACCAGCCGCGGTGCAGCACCTGAGCTTGATATCGCAGCACTGAGCGAAGATCAAAAAGCATTACGTCGTGATGTTCACAAAACCATCGCGAAAGTGACCGATGATATTGGTCGTCGTCAGACCTTTAACACCGCGATCGCTGCCATCATGGAATTGATGAACAAACTGGCGAAAGCACCGCAGGATGGCTTGCAAGACCGCGCTCTGTTGAACGAAGCGCTGTTAGCCGTGGTTCGTATGCTTTATCCGTTCACCCCGCACGCTTGCTTCGATATGTGGCAGTCTCTGGGCGGTGAAGGTGATGTCGACAACGCGCCATGGCCACAGGCTGATGAATCGGCGATGGTTGAAGACTCACTGCTGGTTGTGGTGCAAGTGAACGGTAAAGTGCGTGGCAAAATCATTGTTCCAGCTGATGCGACGCAAGAACAAGTGCAAGAACGCGCAGGTCAGGAACATCTGGTTGCGAAATATCTTGAGGGTGTGACCGTACGTAAAGTGATTTACGTTCCGGGCAAACTGCTCAACCTGGTTGTGGGCTAAGCGCAGGAGGAACCGTGCGACATCCCTTTATCACCTTGTTAGTTACTTTGGCGGTGCTTGTCACCGCTGGGTGTGGTTTTCGCCTACATGGCACCACACAAGTTCCGAATCAAATGAAAACGTTGATCCTGAACTCTGGTGATCCAAACGGCCCGTTGGCGCGTGAAGTTCGCTCTCAGTTGCGTCTGAACGGCGTCACGCTCGTGGAGGATACCGGTACGGGTGTTCGCAAGGATATTCCTTCCCTTCGTTTGTTGGGTAGTTCCAGGGCCGAGGATACCGCATCCATCTTCCAGGATGGGCGTACAGCGGAGTATCAAATGGTCATGACGGTTTCAGCACAACTGTTGGTTCCAGGCGAGGATATCTACCCAATCAATGTCAAAGTGTATAAATCCTACTTTGATAACCCACTGACGGCACTGGCAAAAGATGCCGAGAAAGATTTGCTGGTCAAAGAGATGTACGTTTCTGCCGCACAACAACTTATTCGTAAGCTGATGACGGTACATGCGGCTGAAATTGAAGACGCTAAAGCTAAAGAAGCCGAGAAACCGGTGACTGGCACGACGACGACTCCAGCAACATCAACAAGCCGTACGTCGACCACGCTATCGGCCACGTCTGGCAGCCAATGATTCGGTTGTACCCTGAACAACTTCGCGCGCAGCTCAGTGACGGGCTGCGCGCGGCGTATTTGTTACTCGGAAACGATCCGCTATTACTTCAGGAAAGCCAGGATACGATTCGCCAGACGGCGAGCACCCAGGGCTTTGAAGAACATCACACCGTTCAGATTGACACCAGTACCGACTGGCAAGATCTGTTCTCAATTTGCCAGGCGTTAAGCCTGTTCGCCAGCCGCCAGACTCTCCTGCTACTGTTGCCAGAAAATGGGCCAAATGCTGCCATCAATGCGCAGTTCGAAACGTTGGTGTCTCTGCTGCACGACGATATTCTGCTGTTGGTGCGGGGTAACAAATTCACCAAAGCGCAGGAAAATGCTGCATGGCTAGGAAAACTAGCCGATCGCAGTGTCATTGTGACTTGCCAGACGCCAGAGCAAGCTCAACTGCCGCGCTGGGTTGCACAACGTGCGAAGCAGATGAACCTGACGCTTGATGACGCAGCTAATCAGCTGCTGTGTTATTGCTACGAAGGCAACTTGTTGGCGCTATCGCAAGCGCTGGAGCGCTTATCGCTAATATGGCCAGATGGCAAGCTTACGCTGCCTCGGGTCGAGCAAGCGGTTAACGATGCGGCGCACTTCACCCCTTTCCATTGGGTTGATGCGATTTTGGCGGGCAAAAGTAAACGCGCATTGCATATCCTTCAACAGTTAAGGCTGGAGGCCAGCGAACCGGTTATTTTACTGCGTACGCTGCAACGCGAATTGCTACAACTGGTAAACCTCAAACGCCAGTCAGAAAACACCCCGCTGCGGACTTTATTTGACCAGCAACGCGTGTGGCAAAATCGCCGTGCCCTGGTGACTGACGCGCTTAATCGCTTATCTGCAGACCAGCTTTATCAGGCGGTTCGTTTGCTTAGCCAAATCGAACTGACGCTCAAGCAAGATTATGGGCAATCGGTATGGGCTGAGCTGGAAGGGCTTTCGCTGCTGCTGTGTCATAAAGCCCTGCCGGAAATTTTCACTCATGGCTAACAGTACATCGCGTTTAACGGCCCTGTATGGCGGGACATTCGATCCCATTCATTATGGGCATTTAAAACCGGTCGAAGCGTTAGCAAAACAAGTGGCATTGCAACACGTCACCATCATGCCAAATAACGTACCGCCGCATCGTCCCCAGCCACTGGCGAATAGCCAACAACGCAGAGCGATGGTCGAACTCGCCATCGCGCAAAAACCACTGTTTCATCTGGATGACCGCGAACTGCAACGTGAAACTCCGTCGTACACCGTTGAGACGCTGGAGCAGTTGCGAACAGAAATCGGTACTACGCAGCCGTTGGCATTTATCATTGGCCAGGATTCTTTGCTGAACTTGCAACGCTGGCACCGCTGGGAAACGCTGCTGACTTTATGCCATCTCTTGGTTTGCCAGCGCCCGGGATACTCTTTGACGATGAATACCCCTGCGGAACAACAATGGCTTGATGCCCACCAGACGTCGTCAGTTGAGCAACTTCATGCGCAGCCTGCGGGTAAAATATACCTCGCACAAACACCGTTATATGACATTTCGGCAACCGAAATTCGCCAACGTTTAGAACAGCATCTGCCTTGCGATGACCTGATCCCCCCGGCCGTGGCTGAATTTATTCGCCAGCACCAACTTTATTGCTAATCACTCGCCGCAACGCATCCAGTAATTTGTCGTTATCCGTCGGGCTTTTGATTGCCACCCGATAATAACGCGCATCAAGCCCTGGATAATTGGCACAATGGCGAATCAAGATGTTCTCTTTCAACAACGCCTTTTGTAACTCCAGATCCGCGATGTCACAGCGCAGGAAAATATAGTTCGCGCGCGGCGGCCAAACCGTTACTCCTGTCAATGCGTTCAGACTATTAAAAAGCCGGGGTTGTTCGGTATTGTACCAACGGTAACTCGCCTCGATATACTCACGGTCATTCAGGATAACCTCTCCGGCAAGAGCCGCAAACGCGTTAATCGTCCAGGGTTCCCGGTGTTCGCGAATGCGCCCAACAGTCGCTGTATCGGCGCTGACCAAATAACCCAGGCGCAATCCGGCAATAGCAAAAAACTTGGTCAGGGAGCGCAAAACATAAATATTGGGGAAGCTCGAAAGCTGAGGAATCAAGCCCGGCTCAGTGGGGATAAAATCGAGAAAAGCTTCATCCACTATTAAGGAAATACCGTTCTCGAGAC
>NZ_DATERI010000172.1:0-11395 GCF_035271705.1 Buttiauxella sp. | reverse complement strand
CCGAAGACGACCACCAGCAATATCTGCATAAAAATCCGTACGGATATTGCGGCATTGGGGGTATTGGCGTCTGTTTGCCGCCACAGAATTAATATGTTCTCTAACAAGCGGATGGCTTTCATGGCTGTCCGTTTTGCGCTTTTTTCTCCTTACTCCTTAAGAAAAACTTAAGACTGCATGAGAATGAGCACTCGTAAAATTAATCCTTCCAGCGATAAAATTGAAATATGCCCCATAACAGTGCAATCACGGTTTTTTTTATTTTTTGAGTACCCATACTGAGTTCTCATAATCTATTCAAGTACCAAAAATAAAATGCGTTTTCATATATCAAAAGTACAGTAATACACTCATAAAAAAACAAATAGTTGACCTATCGTTGTATTGGTATTAGGGGGAGTAATAATGAAGCGATAACCCTTCCTGAGTTACACACTAGTCATATTCACATACCGGGCTCATTCTATTTGTGCATCCGCACAACTCGCCCCTCCAGTACTGAACCCAACGGATTGTCTATAGACAGTGTAAATCAGTCCCATTCGATAGTACGCACCGAAAGTCGCCATCTTCATTCTGGAATCATGCCTCTATACACAGACTTAAGTACCGAGTCCAAAAATGAGCTCCTTTATCTATAGTTAATTTATTTTAACCGTTGATTTAAATACACTCTATTTTGATTAATTGCGTTTTCATCCCTAATTCGGACCATTCAGTCCGATTCGCTCAACATACATACAATAGATGGCATGGACATCTGAACAAAAAAATAAACCCGAATAAGTCCATTAAAACAGCAGGTTTATTTATACATACAGGTGGCGCGGGTATTATTTAAGTGATACTTTTAATGTGCTCGGTAAGTTTATAGGATTATTCACTTAACCGATTAATAATAATTATACAAAGAAATGGATATCAATGGATGAATCAGACATACATGGCAGTACCGATCTTTTCTGTTAGAGGAGTGTTATTAGGGGTCGAACTCAAGACCCATTTTGAAAAAGAAGGCTGTAGGGTCATCGTCGCAGAAAAGGTATTAAGTTATGAGGAACGTTTAACAGAGCTCAAATACCAGCTCGCTGCGATAAAGCGTCAATCTGAATGGTTTATAAGTCATGGCCTGTACTGTGTACTTCCTGTAGCAGCAGATGTTGCAGAAGAACTGTCATTGAAGAATGCAGTACTTGAACATCCATTTCTCAGGTTGATGGTCAGTACGGCATACAACACTGACCTGATAGGCGAAGATTTTTGGCTCGATGGACTGGGTTCCTATCACAGTACTGCATTACCTCTCACAACAGGAAAGTTTGAAGCGCTAAGACTTCAGCCATCATTCGTGGAAGAGACTATAAATAGTGAGTTTTTCCCAACCATAATGAAAGTCATCCGTAAGTACTGCGACAGGATAATTGTCATCATACGAGACAAAGAACATCTTTCAGTACTCGAAGAGGCGGGAGTATGGGCAGTACAGAGAGAGCACCAGGCCGTTGTATTTGATGAATGCTCAAGGTTGATAAGCTTTAGCTCGATAAACAGTTTTATGAATGATGCACGCTTAGAAGATATCGATAACTGTAAAATTATCTAATTCCCTACAGGTGAGCATAGGATGTGAGTGATTAACATCCACAGTTTGTCAGTTACAGGGGCGAAGAACGGTATACAGGGTCATGAGCGTTCCCATCAAGCTCAGTACACAGCACTTGGGCACAGAAAGTGAGTAGTCGGCAGCCAGTAGCAGCCTCCCCCCCCCTTACGCTATACTACCCGTTGAAATTGCTGGCCCAACCTCCACGGACTGGCAGTCAAAACGCAGTAACCCATGGATTTTCAACTACCCTTCCGAGGCTCTGGCTCCAAGCCGGATAAACTATGTTAAACAGTATTTTACTAATACTTCTTCTTATATCCGTCAGTGCGTTCTTCTCTATTTCGGAGATCTCGCTGGCAGCATCGCGCAAAATCAAACTCAAGCTGCTGGCTGATGAGGGCAACTTGAACGCACAACGCGTACTGAAAATGCAGGAAAGTCCTGGCATGTTCTTTACCGTCGTGCAGATTGGCCTGAACGCGGTTGCGATTCTCGGCGGTATCGTCGGCGACGCAGCGTTCTCCCCAGCTTTTAAAGCCCTTCTGGAGCGTTTCTTCTCCCCAGAAATGGCTGACCAACTGAGCTTTATCATCTCCTTCACTGTGGTTACCAGCCTGTTTATTCTGTTTGCAGACCTTACGCCGAAACGCATCGGTATGATTTCGCCTGAATCTGTTGCTTTGCGAATCATCAACCCGATGCGCTTCTGTCTGTTTATCTTCCGTCCATTGGTGTGGTTCTTTAACGGCCTGGCAAACGTCATTTTCCGTATTTTCAAACTGCCGATGGTACGCAATGACGACATTACCTCTGATGATGTGTATGCCGTTTTTGAAGCGGGTGCGCTAGCAGGTGTGTTGCGTAAGCAAGAACACGAGCTTATCGAGAACGTGTTTGAGCTGGAATCGCGTACCGTGCCGTCGTCCATGACGTCGCGTGAAAACATCATTTGGTTTGATTTGCATACCGACGAGCAGAGTCTGAAGAATAAAATCGCCGAGCATCCTCACTCCAAGTTCCTGGTGTGTAATGGCGATATCGACCATATCGTTGGCTACGTTGATTCAAAAGAGCTGCTGAACCGCGTATTGGGCAACCAGAGCCTCGCGCTCAACAGTGGCGTGCATCTGCGTAATACGCTGATTGTGCCGGATACATTGACGCTGTCCGAAGCGCTGGAAAGCTTCAAAGCGGCCGGTGAAGACTTTGCGGTTATCATGAACGAGTACGCGCTGGTGGTGGGTATCATTACGCTCAACGATGTGATGACAACCCTGATGGGCGATCTGGTGGGTCAGGGCCTGGAGGAGCAGATTGTTGCTCGTGATGAAAATTCTTGGCTGGTTGAAGGCGGCACACCGATTGATGACGTTATGCGCGTGCTGGATATCGATGAGTTCCCGCAGTCTGGCAACTACGAAACCATTGGCGGCTTCATGATGTTTATGCTGCGCAAAATCCCGAAGCGTACTGACTCGGTTAAGTTTTCTGGCTATAAATTCGAGGTGGTGGATATTGATAACTACCGCATCGACCAGTTGCTGGTCACGCGCATTGATAATAAGCCAACGCCATTAACGCCAAAGCTTCCGGATGCTGAAGAGCAGAACGCAGCTTAATCGACCAGAAGCGGTGGATGACGCTCGCGCCTGTCCTCTCGATAAAACCCTCTGAAACACTAACGGCACCCTCGGGTGCCGTTTTACGTACTTCGATGTCATACCCTAAATAATTCGAGTTACAGGCAGGCGGCAAAGTCCACGAATCTCCAGGGGCATAATCCATTATGTGACTGGAGTGAGAGGGCGAGCCAACACACCTGCGGCTTGAAGTATGACGGGTATTTACGCCATGTCCGCCTGCATACGAATCACCTGGCGATTGACTTCAGACATAACAGATAGATGCTGCTTATCTTTCACTTTTGGGATAAGAATTTTACCCTTATCGAATTCAAAAGCGCCAACGTCCTTGATGTACAACCGTCCACGGAATAGGATTTTCACGTACTTTGCCACCTGAAGCGGGTTGTACTTTTGGAAGATTTTCATTCTTTTTCTCTCCTGCGGTGTTAACGCCCCTGCGGTTCCACATTTGGTCCGACAAAGCGAGGCGAAAAATTTGGTGCCTGGAAACTATAGTCCATATACAAACCGGCACCTAGTTTGCACAATCTTATTTACGCTTTTATTACAATTTCTCAGAATATTCTTTTCAATTGTATACAAAATCCAGTTTAACCCTTCAAACGATTGGGAGATGTGCGGTCACACGCAAACTGGCACTGTTGTTGCGGGACAGAAAGCTATTCAGCACATATGCTTAAAACATCACAACTGAGTGGTCGGATCACCTGCAATTTTTTAGCCAATAATAAGATAAGGAGTCACCATGTCCCTACGCACAACACTTGCGCTTGCATTGCTTCTGTTACCCCTTGCAGCATCGGCGCATAGCTTTGAGAAAAATCAGCGAGTCTCACCGATTGGCATTACCGATAAAGGTGAGTTGATGCTCGATAATGATAAGTTTAGCTATAAAAGCTGGAACAGTGCGCAGCTGGTGGGAAAAGTCCGCGTAATCCAACATATTGCTGGCCGCACCAGTGCGAAAGAGAAAAATGCTGGGGTAATTGAAGCGATTAAAGCGGCTAAATTCCCGCATGACCGCTATCAAACCACCACGATTGTCAACACCGATGACGCGATTGTCGGCACCGGGATGTTCGTTCGCAGTAACCTCGAAAGCAATAAAACCCAGTACCCGTGGTCGCAATTTATCGTCGACAGCAACGGCGTTGCGCAAAAATCCTGGCAGCTCGAAACAGGCAGTTCAGCGATTGTGGTGCTGGATAAACAGGGGCATGTTCAGTTTGCGAAAGATGGCGCGTTGACGCAGGAAGAGGTGCAGCAGGTGATTAGCCTGCTGCGAGAATTGCTTAGTAAATAGTTGCCAGTGATAGTTGCTTAGTAAATAGAGACCCGGAAACCCGGGTTTAAGAATGACTCGCGCGGGGTATAGTCGAGAGACTTACCCTGCCAGTCATGAACGTGTGCGCCTGCTGCTGCCGCAACAGCGTGGCCTGCGGCGGTGTCCCAGATATTGGTTGGCCCAAAGCGCGGATAAAGCTGCGCCTGCCCTTCGGCCACCAGACAAAACTTCAGTGATGAACCAATAGATGTCGTCTGGTGTTCACCTAACTGATGAAGATACTCTTTCAGTTCATCATCGCTGTGGGAACGGCTGATAACCACCAACGGCGGACGAGCATCGCGCACATGGATTTGGTTACGCGCGCCATTTTCTTCTTTCCAGGCTTTGCCTTCTGCCGCGCTATACATCACGTTCAGTACGGGCGCATACACCACGCCCAGCACCGCTTTACCGTTTTCGATAAGCGCGATATTGACGGTGAACTCCCCGTTACGCTTCAGGAACTCTTTGGTGCCATCCAGTGGATCCACTAACCAATAACGCTGCCAGTGCTGGCGCGTTTCCCAAGTCTGCGGATCCTCTTCTGAAAGCACGGGGATCTCTGGCGTGAGCGTTTGCAGCCCTTTCAGGATAATGGTGTGAGCCGCAATATCGGCCGCCGTCACGGGCGAGTCATCCAGTTTTTGCGTCGCCTCCAGCGGTTTTACCCCTTGGTAAACATCCATAATGGCGGCTCCCGCCTCCCGGGCCAGCTGGCAAATTTTTTCTAACATTCTCCACCTCATGTTGTGTCACGCGAATAACCTGTTGTTTTACTTATATCTCATCACGTCTCGTTGCGCTAACTGTGAAGCCATTCCGGTTTAACGCCGCCAGTTTCTGGCAGACTTCACATTTTTGTAAGCAACAACATTTATATTCATTATCTTATGTGGCGAATCTCTAAAAAGGACCTTTATCATGATCAAGTTTAGCGCAACGATTGTTGCCATGCTGGTTGCTTCCAGTGTTCATGCAGCAACCGTTGACCTGCGAATCCTGGAAACCACCGATCTCCATAGCAATATGATGGATTTCGATTATTACAAAGACACTCCAACGGAAAAATTCGGACTCGTGCGCACGGCGAGTTTAATCAATGCCGCTCGTGGTGAGACAGTAAACAGCGTACTGGTGGATAACGGAGACCTGATTCAGGGTAGCCCGCTTGGCGATTACATGGCGGCAAAAGGCCTGAAAAAAGGGGATATTCACCCGGTTTATAAGGCGCTCAATTCGCTGGATTATGCGGTGGGCAGTCTCGGTAACCACGAATTTAACTATGGCCTCGATTACTTACAGATGGCGTTATCAGGGGCAAAATTCCCTTACGTGAATGCCAACGTTGTTGATGCCAAAACCAATAAGCCGCTGTTCACGCCTTACGTCATCAAAGAAACCCGGGTAAAAGATAAAGACGGTAAAGAGCAGACGCTACGCATCGGGTATATCGGTTTTGTGCCTCCACAGATTATGACGTGGGATAAAACCAATCTGGAAGGTAAGGTTACCGTCAAAGATATTACTGAAACCGCCCGCCAATACGTGCCTGAAATGCGTAAGCAAGGCGCTGATTTAGTGGTCGTTATCGCCCACTCGGGTTTATCCAGCGACCCTTATCACGTGATGGCAGAAAACTCGGTTTATTATCTCAGTACCGTTCCGGGGGTTGATACCATTCTGTTTGGCCACGCTCACGCCGTTTTCCCTGGCAAAGATTTTGCCAGTATCCAGGGTGTCGATATTAAGAAAGGGACGCTAAACGGTATTCCTGCGGTAATGCCGGGTATGTGGGGCGACCATCTGGGTGTTGTCGATTTGGTGTTGAACAACGATAGCGGCGCATGGAAAGTCACCAGTAGCAAAGCCGAAGCGCGCCCAATCTATGACAGCGTAGCGAAGAAAGCACTGGTGCCAGAAGATGCAAAACTGGTTGAAGTGTTGAAGCACGATCACGACGCGACACGCGAGTTCGTCAGTAAGCCAATCGGTAAATCTTCCGACAATATGTACAGCTACCTGGCGCTGGTACAGGACGATCCGACCGTGCAGGTGGTGAACAATGCCCAAACCAATTACGTGGAAAAATACATTCAAGGTGACCCGGATCTGGCGAATCTGCCCGTGTTGTCTGCTGCGGCACCGTTTAAAGTCGGTGGCCGTAAGAACGACCCTGCCAGTTACGTTGAAGTGGAAAAAGGCCAGTTAACCTTCAGGAATGCCGCAGATTTATATCTGTATCCCAACACGCTGGTGGTGGTGAAAGCCAGTGGGAAAGAGGTCAAAGAGTGGCTGGAATGTTCTGCCGCACAGTTTAATCAGATTGATGTGAACAGCAGCAAACCGCAGTCGCTGATTAACTGGGACGGTTTCCGCACCTATAACTTTGATGTTATCGACGGCGTGGATTACCAGATTGATGTGTCACAACCGGCACGTTACGACGGCGAATGCCAGACCGTGAACCCGAAGGCCGAGCGTATCAAAGGACTGACGTTTAAAGGCAAGCCAATCGACCCGAACGCGACCTTCCTGGTGGCGACCAATAATTATCGTGCTTACGGCGGCAAGTTTGCCGGTACGGGCGATAGCCATATTGCGTTCGCCTCCCCGGATGAAAACCGCTCGGTGCTGGCTAACTGGATTACCGCGAGCAAAGAGATCCACCCTGCTGCTGATAATAACTGGCGACTCGCACCAATCCACAGCAAGCAGCCGTTAGATATCCGCTTTGAAACCTCACCTGCTGAAAAAGCGGCGGCGTTTATCAAAAACAAAGCCCAGTATCCGATGAAAAATGTCGGCAACGATGAAATCGGGTTTGCTCTCTATCAGTTGGATTTGAGTCAATAACGTCAGATAACGCTGCGCTTATCCGACCTACAAAATCATGCACTTGTAGGGTGGATAAGCGCAAGCGTCATCCACCAGCAAGTATTAGCGTTCTGCGCGGGACGCCATCACTCTTGGCAAATTCCCCTCAATCCAATCGGCGAGTTCAGCCACCTTTTCCGCCACCTCACCACCCAACGGCGTCAGGCTGTATTCCACATGGGGTGGAACCACTGGGTATGATTTCCGGTTTACAAAACCATCGGCCTCAAGCCATTGCAGCGTTTGTGCGAGCATCTTTTCACTCACACCCCCCATCTTACGGCGCAAGTCACTGAAACGATGCGTGCCGTCCTGTAATGCCACCAGAATTAATACGCCCCAGCGGCTGGTCACGTGCTTTAACACATCCCGAGACGGGCACTGTTCAGCGAATAAATTACCGTTACGTAATTGCTCGGTTAGCGAAGGTGCGAGGGTTTCAGTTTCACTCATTTCATACTTACCTTTTTGTGCGTACTTACTAAAAGTTAGTGCTGGTGATAGTGTGACACAACTTAACCAGAACCCCCACAGGAGAATGAATATGATCGCTATTACCGGAGCTTCCGGCCAACTGGGCCAACTCGTTATTGAAGACTTACTGAAAACGGTTGCCGCTGAGCAACTGGTCGCCATTGTGCGTAACCCGACGAAAGTCAGTCAGTTTTCTGAGCGTGGCGTTCAGGTTCGTGCTGCCAGTTATGAAGATAAAACGGCATTGGTGCAGGCGCTGGACGGTGTTGAAAAGCTGCTGTTGATATCCTCAAGCGAAGTGGGTCAACGAGCAGTTCAGCATCGCAACGTGATTGAAGCCGCAAAAGAAGCTGGCGTGAAACTGATTGCTTACACCAGCCTGCTACATGCAGATTCTTCGCCGCTGGCTCTGGCAGACGAGCACGTCGCGACCGAAAAAATGCTGCAACAATCAGGCATTCCATTTGTACTGTTGCGCAATGGTTGGTACACCGAAAACTATCTCGCCAGCATACCGCCTGCACTGCAACACGGCGTGTTTATTGGAAGTGCTGGGGACGGGAAAATTGCATCGGCAACCCGTGCTGATTACGCGGCGGCAGCGGCCAAAGTCATCACGCTGGAAAACCAGGCGGGCAAGGTTTATGAACTGGCGGGCGACAATGGCTGGACGCTGGCTGAACTGACTGCGAAATTGACGAAACAAAGCGGGACAACCGTGGCGTATCAGAATCTGCCAGAAGCTGATTTTAAAGCCGCGTTGCTGGGTGCTGGTCTCCCGGAAGGGCTCGCGGAACTGCTGGCAAACTCAGATATTGGCGCGTCAAAAGGTGGCCTGTTCGATGACAGCCGCCAACTCAGCCAACTGATTGGCCGCCCAACGACCTCGCTTGAAGAAAGCCTACACGCTGCGCTGTAATTGTTAACTTTCCGTTAAACCAGGACATCCCTATACTCTGTGGATGTCCTTACGGAGGTTAGCTTGCAAGGTGTTCCCGAGCAGTTCCACGATAAGAAAGACAGCGCCCAATTTCGGCATTTGCCGCAGTTGCCTGGCGTTGAACTTTATCATGCTCATATTTCGCGTTACGCCTTCGAACCTCACACCCACGAAGCGTTTGGCATTGGGACGGTGACATGGGGTGCTGAGCGCTTTCGTTATCGCGGCGTCCAGCATGTCGCCGCCACAGACTCTTTGGTATTAATGAATCCCGACGAACTCCACACCGGGGAGGCGGCAACCGAAGACGGCTGGCAGTACCGCATGATTTACCTCGAACCGGAAATTCTCGAGGCTGTGACGGGCTCTCGCAATTGGTCGTTTAGTGACGTAGTCCATCACGATCCGCTACGCGCGGGGCGCATTGCACAACTGATTAATAGGTTATGGAGCGAAGCTGATTCGCTGGCTCAACAAGGCCTGCTGTTAAACCTCATCGAAACGTTCCAACCTTACGCGTGTCGTTTGCCTTCAGGCCCGCAAGGATCGGCGCATCGTTTTGAACCCATTCGGGACTATCTGCACGATAACTATATGCACCCGGTGACGCTCGACGAGCTTGCCGCCGTAGTTTCGCTGAGCCCATATCATTTTCAGCGTATGTTCAAAGCACATTTCCACGTTACGCCACATCAGATGCTGATGGCTATCCGTCTGTGGCGTGCAAAACAGTTTCTCACCAGCGGCATGCCTGCAGCACACGTCGCTGCCGCCAGCGGATTAACCGACCAGGCCCACCTTACACGCGCCTTTTCTCAGCGTTATGGCATCACGCCCGTGCGTTACCAAAAACAGGTCATCGGATAAAAATACTCTGAATAATTCGAGTTTCAGCAAGGCGGCAAGGGAGTTCATCCCCTGGAGCTTACTTGAGTAAGTGACTGGGGTGAAGGAGTGCAGCTAACGCCGCTGCGGCTTGAAGAATGAAGAGTAAAACCGCAAGTTGGTA
The DNA here is from genome assembly GCF_035271705.1 of Buttiauxella sp. Taxonomy (GTDB): domain Bacteria; phylum Pseudomonadota; class Gammaproteobacteria; order Enterobacterales; family Enterobacteriaceae; genus Buttiauxella. The sequence continues at coordinate 1,519 of NZ_DATERI010000172.1, read as the reverse complement.
CAATATTTTTAATCTCACCACACCTACACTCTACGCAAAGAGTTAAGTGGAAGAACAAGAACATGTTAACTGGAGTGCTGTACGCCCTGCTCGCGGGATTGATGTGGGGGCTGATATTCGTTGGGCCGCTGATTGTTCCTGACTATCCCGCCGCGATGCAGTCGACCGGACGCTACCTGGCGTTGGGGTTGATTGCGCTGCCTTTGGCCTGGTTTGGACGCCAGCGCCTGCGCCAGTTGTGTCGCAAGGATTGGCTCACCGCACTCAAGCTCTCCACCGTCGGCAATCTCATTTATTACGTGTGCCTTGCCAGTGCCATTCAGCGCACCGGAGCCCCGATTTCCACCATGATTATCGGCACGCTGCCGGTCGTCATTCCGGTATTTGCCAACCTGCTTTACAGCAAACGCGATGGGAAACTCCCCTGGCAACGGCTGGCACCTGCGCTGATGATTATCGCGCTCGGGCTGGTGATGGTGAATACCGCCGAATTACGTACCGGCGAGCTGAATTTTAGTTGGGGGCGCTATATTAGCGGCATCGGGTTGGCGTTTATTTCCGTCGCTTGCTGGGCATGGTATGCACTGCGTAATGCTCGTTGGTTGCGGGAAAATCCGGATAAAAACCCGCTAATGTGGGCGACGGCGCAAGGGCTGGTCATATTGCCATTCTCATTCATCGGATACCTCGCAGTTTGCCTGTGGATGTCACACACCAACAGCGACTTTGCCCTGCCCTTTGGGCCGCGTCCGGTGGTCTTTTTGACGCTTATGTTAGCCATTGCACTATTTTGCTCCTGGCTGGGTGCGTTGTGCTGGAACATTGCCAGCCAACGTTTACCGACGGTTATTGTCGGCCCGTTAATCGTCTTCGAAACCCTGGCGGGGCTGGCTTATACCTTTATGTTGCGCCATAGCTGGCCACCGTTGCTGACGTTGTTAGGCATCGTTTGTTTAGTTGCGGGTGTAGTGATGGCGGTACTGACAAAACCGCAGAAAAGCACGCTCGCTGAAGTGGTGGTTACAACGGATAAATAGCACCTTACCTCGAAATAGTCATAGCGCCGCTTTAAAGATGCATTTAATATACATCTTATATTATCGACAACGAGGTATCTGCTCATGGCTTTCCGCGACCAACCTTTAGGTGAACTGGCTTTAACCATCCCGCGCGCTTCTGCGCTGTTCCGTAAATTGGATCTCGATTTCTGCTGCGGCGGAAAGCAAACACTTGAGCGTGCAGCGACGCGTAAAGAGTTGGATCTGGCGGCAATCGAAGCTGAACTTGCAGCTCTGGCTGAGGAGCCAATCGAGAAGGAGTGGCGCACTGCACCGCTGCCTGAAATCATTGACCATATCATCGTGCGTTATCACGACCGCCACCGCGAACAATTACCAGAGCTGATTCTTCAGGCGACAAAAGTTGAGCGCGTACATGCAGATAAGCCGAATGTGCCGAAAGGTCTGGCGAAATATCTCACTATGCTGCACCAGGAATTGAGCAGCCATATGATGAAAGA
>NZ_DATERI010000171.1:0-13358 GCF_035271705.1 Buttiauxella sp. | reverse complement strand
CCAACGCGAGTAGAGTACGCTTTAATAATACCCAAGACGTAATCAACATAACGTGGACCAATGCCGGAACCTGTTGCCACGCCACCTGCGGTGGTGTTGGAAGAGGTCACGTATGGATAGGTACCGTGATCGATGTCCAGCAACGTGCCTTGAGCACCTTCGAACATGATGAAGTCGCCGCGCTTACGTGCCCCATCCAGCAGATCGGACACATCAACTACCATGTTGGTCAGAATGTCAGCCACTGCCATGACATCGTCCAGAACTTTCTGGTAATCAACCGCTTCAACTTTATAGAAGTTAACCAGTTGGAAGTTATGGTATTCCAGAACTTCTTTCAGTTTGTCTGCAAAGGTGGCTTTGTCGAACAGGTCGCCAACGCGCAGGCCACGACGGGCCACTTTGTCTTCATATGCAGGACCGATACCACGACCGGTAGTACCGATAGCTTTGGCACCACGAGCTTTCTCACGAGCCACATCCAACGCAACGTGATAATCAAGGATCAGTGGACATGCTTCAGATAACAGCAGGCGCTCACGTACCGGAATCCCACGGTCTTCTAGCTCTTTCATCTCTTTCATCAGTGCAGCAGGAGACAGCACAACGCCATTACCGATGATGCTGGTAACGTTATCACGCAGAATACCTGATGGAATAAGATGAAGAACGGTTTTTTCACCGTTGATTACGAGAGTATGGCCTGCGTTGTGACCGCCCTGGTAGCGCACAACATATTTAGCCCGTTCAGTCAGAAGATCTACGATCTTTCCTTTACCTTCGTCACCCCATTGGGTGCCCAGTACGACGACGTTGTTACCCATTTTTCAAAATCACCGTTTGCTTAAAAAAGGATTCTACCATCGGTTTCTTCGATGATCAGCCCTTTTAGTATACAAAATGGCAATCATCATCCTCAATGTGACTCAACCACCGGTTCGACTCAACATGTAGTAGATAACGATACCCGCAACCACTAGACCACCACCAAAACGGCGCAGTGTATTGTCGGGAAGTTGAGTTAAAGCGGCAATCATTTGGCGCCACATGCGCGGATAAAGCATCGGCCCAAGTCCTTCGAGCACTAAAACTAACGCTAATGCCATCCAAATAGTCGAATTCATATTTCCCTCAAACACCAATAAAAAAAGAGCCGGTTAGACCGGCTCTTGTATCACTCGCGAAGATTAACGTGAACTGTTCGCTGGTGCTTTCATGTAGCGGAAGAAATCACTATCAGGACTTAACACCATCACATCCTGACCAGAATTGAAGCTTGCCTCGTAAGCACGCAGGCTACGAATAAACGCATAGAAGTCTGGATCCTGACTGAATGCGTCAGCAAACAGTTTGGCAACTTCAGCATCACCTTCACCACGGCTAATACGGCCCTGGCGTTCGGCTTCTGCCAGAGTACGAGTCACTTCGTAGTCGGCGGTAGCACGCAGCTTCTCAGCTTCTTCCTGGCCTTGTGAACGGTGACGACGAGCAACAGCTTCACGCTCTGCACGCATACGATTGTAGATAGCTTCAGAAACCTCTGCTGGCAGGTTGATCTGCTTGATACGCACATCAACCACTTCGATGCCCAATGCCGTCATACTGTTCGGGTTCACCACTGGCACTTTGCCTTTGGTTTCCGCCGTTACACGCGCAGCAGCCGATGCAATGGCATCATCCGCAGCAGGTGTTGACACTTCATCATCAGCGCCCGCGGTACCAGAGTTCAGCGCATCACGTACATCCAGAGTCAGACGGCCACGAGAATCGGTCACAATGTCTTTAACATCAAGACGACCAATTTCAGAACGCAGACGGTCACTGAATTTACGTTTTAACAGCACTTCTGCCTGAGAAACATCACCACCACCGGTTGCCAGGTAGTAACGACTGAAATCACTGATACGCCATTTGATGTAAGAATCAACGATCAGGTCTTTCTTCTCTTTGGTGACAAAGCGATCGGCCTGGTTGTCCATCGTCTGAATACGCGCATCAAGGGTTTTCACCGACTCGATGAACGGTACTTTGAAATGCAGACCTGGCTCATAGACCACGGGTTTGTTTTCATTATCACGCAACACTTTACCGAAGCGTAACGTAATCCCGCGCTCGCCTTCCTGTACCACGAAGACCGAGGTAAACAGCACTACCAGCACGATGATAATTAAAGCAATGACTGACTTACGCATCGTTATTCACTCCCTACGCGCTGGTTATCAGTGCGCTGTGCATCGGTACGGCGCTGATCCATGATATCGCCTCGACTTGATGAAGACTGTGTGGCGCTACCGCTGCTAGAGCCGGATGCCGGTGGCAGGCGTAACAAGTTATTCGCCGCACTGGTATCACTCTTTGCTGCAGGTTGTGAGCCGCCTTTCAGCATCTGATCCAGAGGCAGGACCATCAGGTTGCCCCCTTTGTCGTTAACCACAACTTTACGGGTATGGCTAAGCACTTTTTCCATGGTTTCGATATACAGACGCTCACGGGTAATTTCCGGTGCGGCTTTATATTCCGGCAACATCTTCGAGAAGCGGGCGACTTCACCCTGCGCTTCTAACACGGTCTGTGTTTTATAAGCACGAGCTTCTTCAAGGATACGCTGCGCCTGACCATTAGCACGCGGCTGAACTTCGTTGGTATAGGCTTCTGCTTCACGGATATATTGCTGTTCGTTTTCACGCGCGGAAATCGCGTCATCAAACGCAGCTTTCACCTCTTCCGGCGGACGAGCAGTCTGGAAGTTGACGTCCAGTAAGGTGATACCCATGTTGTATGGACGAATGGTTTCTTCCAGTTCGCGCTGAGTATCATTACGAATGATGGTACGACCCTCGGTGAGGATCTTATCCATGGTGTATTTACCGATTACACCACGCAGTGCGCTGTCAGTTGCCTGACGCAGGCTGTCGTCTGCGCTGGTTACGCTGTACAGATAGTGACGTGGATCAGTCACGCGATACTGGACGTTCATTTCGACACGCACCACGTTTTCATCGGACGTCAACATCACACCAGAAGCCGCCAATTCGCGTACAGCTTCAACGTTTACAGCAGTGACTTTATCAACAAAGGTCGGTTTCCAGTTCAGGCCCGGCTCAACCAAATGGCTGAATTGACCAAAACGCGTTACCACACCACGTTCAGCTTCTTTAATGGTATAGAACCCAGTTGCAGCCCAAATGACCACAGCTACAGCGGCAACGATACCAACCATACGGCCACCGATGTGGGGACGAGGAAGTTGTGAAGAACCACCACCGGTACCACCGCCACCGCTTTTACCACCACCCAGACCACCGAGTTTTTTGCTTAATTTCCGGAAGATATCATCCAGATCAGGAGGCCCCTGATCCCGCCCTCCTTTGTTACCCCCAGAGTCGCCGCCTGGTTTGCTGCTTCCCCACGGGTCGCGGTCCTGTCCGTTATTACCGGGCTGATTCCACGCCATGTTTATGCTCCATATTTGTTGTGCGGTGATATCCCCATAAGGGGAAAAAGTCTTCAGGACAGTCCCTTGACTTGCTAAACGATGTAGTCAGCGAGTGCCGGTTCTTGTTTACAGAGGCGACGCCAGTCAACAATAGGCATACGAATTTGTAAGCCAACACTGCCGTCCTCCTCCATCCACTCTTTTTCTATTGCCTGAAGCTGATAAAAACGGCTCCGCAGTCGCCCAGCCTGGGGGGGCAAGCACAACGTATGCTGTGCAATTTCACCAGATAAACGCTCAGTCAAAGCCTGGAAAAGCAGTGGAACGCCGTCACCTGTCTGGGCAGAAAGCCAGACCCGAATCGGCATATTTTCATCATCTCTGTCGATACGTGGAACAAAGTCATCCAACATATCTATTTTATTCATCACCAGCAGCGTGGGAATTTCATTGGCCTCAATCTCTTCGAGAACGGTATTAACCGCGGCAATGTTCTCCTGGATCCTGAGGTCACTTGCATCAATGATATGTAATAACAATGTCGCCTGACGCGTTTCCTGCAAGGTTGCTTTAAACGCCGCCACTAAATCGTGTGGCAGGTGACGAATAAAACCTACTGTATCTGCCAGTATGGTTTCACCAACATCCGTAACGTTAATTCGACGTAATGTTGGATCCAGTGTGGCAAACAACTGATCTGCGGCATAAACATCTGCCGCTGTTATTTGGTTAAACAGGGTGGATTTGCCGGCGTTGGTGTAGCCCACCAGAGAAACAGTTGGGATATCAGCCTTGGCACGCGATCTTCGCCCTTGTTCACGCTGTTTTTCGACTCGTTCTAAGCGACCAAGGATCTGCATAATCCGGTTGCGCAGTAAACGGCGGTCGGTTTCGAGCTGAGTTTCCCCAGGGCCTCGTGAACCTATCCCCCCTCCCTGACGCTCAAGGTGGGTCCAGCCGCGCACCAGGCGAGTTGCCATGTGACGTAACTGAGCCAGTTCAACCTGCAACTTACCTTCATGGGTACGTGCACGTTGAGCAAAAATATCTAAAATCAGGCCGGTTCTGTCGACGACACGACATTCACACAGCGCTTCGAGGTTACGCTCCTGAGCTGGAGACAACGCATGATCAAATAAAATGACCGATGCCCCAGTGGCTTTCACTGCATCGGCAATTTCAATTGCCTTACCTTCACCAACAAAATACTTCGGGTGAGGAGCTTTACGGCTACCAGTAACCACCTGTAATGCTTCGACACCGGCTGAAGAGACCAGGGATTCAAACTCCTCCAGATCTTCTTTGTCTTTGTCTTGCGTAAAATAGATGTGTACCAGCACCGCCAGCTCACCGGCATCATAACGGTCAAACAAGCGTATAACCTCTCAAAAAGACCAGCGGGGAACCCAGCATCCCTGGTTCCCCGGCTTGGAAAAACAACGTTATGCCTTATTCAGCGTCTTCGTTGTCTTGTTGTGGCGCAGAACCTTGCGCACTTCCACCATGGTGGAAGCTGCCAGAACCGCTAGTACCGGTGTTATTGCTGTGATGAGATACCGGACGAGACGGAACAACAGTTGAAATCGCGTGCTTATAGACCATCTGGCTAACCGTGTTTTTCAACAGGATCACAAACTGATCAAAAGACTCAATCTGACCTTGCAGCTTAATACCATTCACCAAATAAATAGAAACTGGAACACGTTCGCGACGCAGTGCGTTCAAGAACGGATCTTGTAATGATTGCCCCTTAGCCATTCTATCTTTTCCTTATATGTTTGTTGTTTGTAACTCAAGAACCCTGTGGCTCTGAAAAACTGCGTAAGATACTGCGCACCATAACGATTCAATTGTACACATTCATTGATGCTTCGCACTAACTACCTGTACTACATCGTTGTAAGACTGAGATGGATTATCACTGTCTAACCAGTGAACACCTTCCCAACCTCTCAACCAGGTCATTTGCCGCTTAGCCAATTGTCTCGTCGCGCAAATACCACGATAAACCATTTCATCATGAGTAATTTCACTCGCCAGATAGGACCACATCTGCCGATAACCCACACAACGAATGGAAGGCATATCCGTATGCAAATCACCACGGGCAAAAAGAGCCCGTACTTCAGCTTCAAATCCCGAAACTAACATCTGATGAAAACGCTGCTCAATTCTTTGATGGAGCAGTTCACGGCTCGCCGGGGCGATGGCGAACTGATGCACCTGGTAAGGCAGAGCTTCTCCTGACGTTTGTGTCAGTTCCGTTAAAGTTTTACCCGAAATGAAAAAAACTTCCAGTGCACGGGAAAGTCTTTGTGGATCATTTGGATGAATACGTGCAGCGGCCACCGGATCAACCCGTGCTAACTCACGGTGCAACGCATCCCATCCTTGCTCTGCTGCCTGTTTTTCTATCCGTTCCCGAACATGCGGATCGGCGGAGGGTAACGGCGATAAACCTTCTAACAATGCCTTGAAGTAGAGCATCGTTCCCCCTACTAACAAGGGGATACGTCCGCTCGCGGTAATTTCCGCCATTTCGGCCAGCGCATCACGCCGGAAATCTGCGGCGGAATAAGCCTGTGCCGGATCGAGAATATCAAGTAACCGATGCGGAGCCTGGGCAAGTTCTTGCTCCGTTGGCTTCGCTGTACCGATATCCATCCCTTGATAGATAAGGGCCGAATCGACGCTTATCAACTCTACCGGCAACGTTTTACGCAAATTAATGGCTAACGCTGTCTTACCAGAGGCCGTCGGCCCCATCAGAAAAATTGCCTGTGGCAGGTTTTGCTTAACTTCAGTCATGTTTCAGGGCGTTCATCGCCAATTGTAGATCAACAGGTTGTAACAAACCGCCAGGTGGTGATTTCACCAGCTGCGGACAAAGACGCTCCACATCAGCAAGCAGGGCAATAGCCTGCGCTTGGTTCCATTGTTCATGAAAGCCGTCCATTTGACGAGCAAACCATTGAGCAATCTGTGTTGCGTTAACCTCTGTCTGTTGCGCCAAGTATCCTGGCAGTTCGTGAATCAAGATTTGTAAATTTTGTTTACGCAAAGGTAAAGGTACTGTGCGAATTGTTAACTGACGCGACTCAGCGATAAATTCGATGCCCATTTCCAGCAAAACTGGCTGATTTTTCACCAAAACATCCTGCTCTTCCTTGGTCACTTTCAACCGAACAGGAATCAGCAACGGTTGAGCCCGGGCACCTTCACTGCCCGGTACGAGTTGCGCCATTCTCAACCAACGTTCAGCGACGCTCAGTGAAAGCAGCATCAATTTACCTTCGCGTTCCAACAATGCGACATCCGGCGCAAGAACCGTCAGCACGCGGCCAAAACTTTGCGCATGTGCGTCTAACGCTTCATATGCTTCTGGCTCAGCAACACGATTTTCTGACGCGGGCGCAGGCGTATTCAGCAATTCGCGGTACAACGTCCCTTCTTTCTTCTGGAATCCAGGCACAGCATGGGGCCACAAAGGTGCACTTTTATTCGCACGACTACTGCTATCCCCAGCGATATTTGGCCCAGAACTGCGAGGTGACGTTTCACGATATGGCGCTTCGCGATGTGCTGACGCAGGAGCGGGCGTCGCAAATTGATTACGTCCCGACGCCACGCGGTTTTCTGGCTGCCAGCGTGGTTGAGGATCTTCCGCTGTTTCTTCCAGTGGTAGACGATTTTCGCTTTGTTGTTGCAAGACGCTCAGAACACCCTGGTAGATAAAATCATGCACCAGTCGCGACTGATGAAAACGGACTTCATGTTTAGCCGGATGCACATTCACATCCACCTGGTGTGGGTCAATCTCAAGATATAGCACAAACGCCGGTTGTTGATCGGCTCCAAGCTTATCTTCACAGGCCTGGCGAATTGCGTGGTTGATCAAACGGTCGCGCATCATGCGCCCATTCACATAACAATATTGGATTTCTGCCAGTGCAGACGTGGTCGCTGACGGTTCAGCTACCCAGCCACGCAACGCCAAATCACCATGTTGCCATTCAATGGCCAATGCTTGTTCGAGGAACGCGGTACCGCAAATCGCCCCAAGGCGCCGCTCACGTGGTGCGCCTTGCGCAACTGCACGGTACTGGCGTATCACTTTGCCGTTATGCGTGAGATTAATCGACACATCAAAGCGCGCCAGCGCAATACGTCTGACTATCTCATCAATGTGGTTGAATTCAGTTTTCTCGGTACGCATAAATTTGCGCCGAGCAGGCGTGTTGTAGAACAAGTCCAGTACTTCGAGCGTGGTTCCAACAGGATGGGCGGCGGGTTTCACCGTCACATCTTGCTCACGCCCTTCGGCGTAGGCCTGCCACGCCTCACTTTGTTCAGCGGTACGTGACGTTAACGTCAGCCGTGCGACCGAGCTAATACTCGCTAGCGCTTCACCACGAAAACCGAGGCTAATAATGGCCTCAAGGTCATCAAGTGTGGCGATTTTACTGGTGGCATGACGAGCCAGCGCCAGCGCCAGCTCATCTTTTTTAATACCACAGCCATTGTCACGGATGCGAATGAGCTTGGCACCACCGCGTTCGATATCTATATCAATTCGCGTAGCACCCGCATCAAGGCTGTTCTCAACCAGTTCTTTCACCACCGACGCGGGGCGCTCTACCACTTCGCCAGCAGCAATCTGGTTAGCAAGTTGCGGTGGCAAAACCTGAATCGGCATGAAATATCCTTATTGAGTAATCGCGACCTGATCAATACCCGCGCCTGAGCGTGCAGTCTGAGAAGATTCAGGTGCAGATTGTAACGGATGCGTCTGGAAATAATCCCTTAACCCTTGATAAATAGCCTGGGCAATTTTTTGCTGATAATCATCGCTATCCAGCAGGCGCTCTTCCGAGTTGTTACTAATAAACCCAGTTTCCACCAGCACGGAAGGAATGTCAGGAGAACGTAACACCCCAAGGCTTGCGTGTTCAGGACGACGTTTATGTAACGAGCCTACCCGCTGCATCTGCTCCAGAACTTTGTTTGCCACATCATACCCAACCCGCTGGGAATGGCCGAATTGCAAATCCAGAACCGCCTGGCTGAGATACGGGTCAGACTGGCTGTTGGCCAGCACGTCGCCCGCACCGCCAAGTAGCTCGGATTGTTTTTCGTGCTGCTCAAGCCAGCCTGCCATTTCGCTATTCGCACGGCGATTTGACAGTACCCAGACTGAAGCACCCGTTGCATCACGATTAGGCGCGGCATCCGCATGAATCGAAACCAGAATATTGGCGTTCTGCTTACGTGCGACATCTGAACGCCCCATCACCGAAATGAAATAGTCTCCATCGCGGGTCAGCACGCCTTTAAATGTCGGGTCGTCATTAAGCAATGAACGCAGTTTGCGCGCGATAGAGATTGTGACGTTTTTCTCTTGGGTGCCGCCAGGGCCAATCGCGCCTGGGTCTTGTCCGCCGTGCCCTGCATCAATGGCTACCACAACAGCATCAGAAGCATCAGATGGAGCGCTGACGCGCTTCGTACGCTCTGTACGTGCGGGATGCATCGCAGTATTCGAACTTATTGCGCCCGTCACGCTTTGCGAGCTAAAGGGATTTCTTGGGGGTTCCGTTGAACGTGCTATCACGGGTACTTCAACGCGTTTGGCCACAACTGGCGGTGGCGGTGGCGGTGGCGGTGCATCGGCATTAATGGTGAACACCACCGTGTAATTCCCGCCATTTTGCTGTTTCACAGCACGCGTTTTACCCGCCTGTGTAAGATCAACGACCAGGCGTAAAGAACTGCTATCTTTCGATTGCCCTGAGCGGATACTTTTCACCAGGTTATTGCCACTGAAAAGCAACGGCAGACCTTTGATAACGCCAGTTTGTTTGATGTCCAGGGCAAGGCTTTTCTTATCGTCCTGCGAAAAAGCATATTCAGGGTCGCCAATAAAACTAAAGGTAATTCTGGCCTGAGAATTACCGTTTGATACCTGAATATCTGCTAAATTTGCGGCGCTGGCTTGTGCCGTCAGCACCAGTATGCACAACGCCATCAACCCACTTTTTACGCGATAGATCATCCCGTCATCCTTGCTATTTGGCAAACCGAGCCATTAACGACTCACCAGATGAGGAAACTGCTTTCAGACACGCCTCGCGTCCGTCAGCCTGGTAACTTAGGTGAATTTCGACATCCGGTTCTGGAAGCACACCCTGACCTTTTTGCGGCCACTCCACCAGACTGATTGCATCATTGGTGAAATAGTCACGGATTCCCATAAACTCGAGTTCTTCTGGAGAGGCAAGACGGTAAAGATCAAAGTGATACACCATCAAATCACCGAGGGTGTAAGGTTCCACCAATGTATATGTTGGGCTTTTAACGTTTCCTTTATGACCCAGTGCCTGCACAAAACCGCGGCTAAATGTGGTTTTCCCCGCACCAAGGTCACCATACAGATGAATGACGGTAGCACCAAAGCAGGCTTTAGCCATACGCGCGCCCAGTTCTAAGGTCGCGGCTTCATCAGGTAATGCGATAACTCGATTAATCATTTTCTTTGCTATTCAAATCCGGGTTAACAAAAGGGTACAGCGTCGTTAATAAGTCAGTGGCTAACATACCACGCGTGCCGAAGCGGCGGGCTAACATGTCGGCGGCTGCCCCATGAGCAACACATCCAGCGCTTGCAGCATCATACGGGGCTAACTTCTGTGCCAGCAATGCTCCGATGATTCCGGACAGCACATCCCCCATTCCACCACTGCCCATTCCAGCATTGCCCACATCAATAATTGCGCATTCACCATTTTGGCTGGCAACAACCGTACCGGCACCTTTTAAGACCACAATTCCGCCGTATCGTTTTACCAGGCGGTCAGCAGAAAGTAAGCGGTCACTCTCAATTTGTGAAACTGAGCAATTTAATAGCCGGGCAGCCTCGCCAGGATGCGGCGTAATCACGCGATTCTGACGTTTATCGGGATTGATTGCCAGAAGGTTCAACGCATCGGCATCCCAGAGCATCGGTTTGCGGCTGTTCTCTACTTTTTCCAGGGCTTTTTTCCCCCATTCTTGCTGCCCTAAACCTGGGCCAATGACCACGACATCTGCCCATTCAAGACATTCATCCAGTGAATGTGGTGTCAGTTCCTGAACCATTAATTCAGGACGTGCAGTCAACAAAGGGGCGATATTCTCAGGGCGAGTCAACACTCTGACAAGGCCCGCACCTGCTCGCAATGCTGCCTCCCCCGTCATGCGAATCGCCCCCGCCGTTCCGTGGTCGCCACCAATAATCACCAGACGCCCGTTACTGCCTTTGTGCGATGTCGGTTTCCTCGGGCGCAGCCAGCCGGATAATTGCGCGCTATCCACGCGAGAAATGGGTGCCGTTTGTCCACTCAACCACGCCTCAAGGCCGAGCGCATGGAAATGCAGTTCTCCCACCACATCCCGCGCTTTCCCAGTCAGTAAACCGGGTTTGAGGGCAATAAACGTGAGGGTATGGCTGGCGTGTATCACCGCACCTGGCGTTGCCCCTGTTTCCGCGAGCAAGCCAGAAGGAATATCAAGAGCAATGACCGGGGCTGAGTGCTGATTACATTTTTCGATAATCTGTGCGGCAGCCTCGCGCGGTGCACTATTCAGACCGATTCCCATCACGCCATCAATCACCAGGTCGATGTCATCAGGCCAAAGATGTTCCGGTGCATGTATGACACCTGCGGCATTCAGCCAGGCTTCACGCGCAGTGGCAGCTTCTTCAGGCAACGCTTTATCACTTTCTAGCGCCAGCAATGTCACGCGGATCCCAGCAGCCTGGGCGAGGCGAGCGACCACGTAACCATCACCACCGTTGTTCCCATGCCCGCACACCACCAGCCAGTGCTGGCTTTGTGGATAAAGCTCACGGGCTAAATTAAACGCCGCCGCCCCTGCTCGCTGCATCAGTTCATACATCGTTAACCCTAAGTCATCTGCTGCCTGCTTTTCTGCGGTGCGCAACCAGTCTGCTGACCAGACTGAATGTGGTATACTTTTGGCGGTTATTTTTAGGCTCAGGTCCGTCATGTCACAGCCCCTCGATCTCAATCAATTAGCGCAAAATATCAAAAAGTGGGGAATCGACCTCGGCTTCCAGCAAGTGGGGATTACCGATACCGACCTCACCACCAGTGAACCCGCGCTCCAGATGTGGCTGGATAAACAATACCACGGCGAGATGGACTGGATGGCTCGTCACGGCATGATGCGCGCCCGGCCTCACGAGTTGCTCCCCGGGACATTACGTGTGATTAGCGTGCGGATGAACTATCTCCCAGCTAATGCCGCGTTTGCATCGACGCTCAAAAATCCCAAAATCGGTTATATCAGCCGTTATGCCCTGGGACGCGATTACCACAAGCTGCTGCGTAACCGTCTCAAAAAATTGGGCGAAATGATCCAGTCCCACTGTGCCACGCTGAATTTTAGACCTTTTGTGGATTCAGCGCCGCTTCTTGAGCGCCCTCTGGCTGAAAAGGCCGGTCTGGGTTGGACAGGTAAGCACTCACTTACCCTCAATCAAGAAGCAGGTTCGTTCTTTTTCCTGGGTGAATTGTTAGTCGATATCCCTCTTCCTGTTGATGAAGCTATCGAGGAACAGTGCGGGCGCTGCGTGGCCTGCATGACTATTTGCCCAACAGGCGCGATAGTCGAACCCTACACTGTCGACGCCCGCCGTTGTATTTCTTATCTCACCATTGAGCTTGAAGGTGCTATTCCTGAAGAATTCAGGCCGTTAATCGGAAACAGGATTTACGGCTGCGACGATTGCCAGCTGATTTGCCCGTGGAATCGTTTTTCACAACTGACGGTGGAAGACGACTTTAGCCCGCGTAGCAAGTTGCATGCACCGGAACTGGTCGAGCTTTTCACCTGGACTGAAGAATATTTCCTGCGCGTGACTGAAGGTTCGGCGATTCGACGGATTGGACATTTACGTTGGCTGCGAAATATTGCTGTGGCGATGGGCAATGCACCATGGGATGAAGCGATTTTGGAAGCGCTACAGCAGCGAAAAGGTGAGCACCCACTTCTGGACGAACACATTGACTGGGCGATTGCGCAACAATTAACCAGACGAAGCGCGGATGCCACGGAAGTCCAGTTACCGCAAAAACAGCGTCTGGTTCGCGTCATTGAAAAGGGGCTAAAACGTGATGCGTGACATGTCCACAGGATGTGAATAAAAATTAGAACGCCTTGTGTTATCAATGAAAAAAAAACGTCAAGCGGCTGAGTTAACATTTCAGAACATTTAAAACATGATGTAAATCAATGCGTTAAAATAATCATGTAAAAATCAAGAAATAGTTAGCGATCTAAGGGAATGGAATCGATCTGTGGATAAGTCTGTTTACAGAAATTTATCAGGAGCGTAAAAACCACCACCGACGCTGCTTAGCGTTGTGGATAATTTGTACTGGAGATAAGAATTTGGAGCGGGAAACGAGACTCGAACTCGCGACCCCGACCTTGGCAAGGTCGTGCTCTACCAACTGAGCTATTCCCGCATATTCTTCGTCTTTCAAGCTGCTGCTGTGTTAGCTGCCTTCGTTCACCTTAGTCACTTACTTAAGTAAGCTTCTAAGGATTCGCTCAGTTGCTGCCTTACCGCAACTCGAAATCCATCGAATTTGGTGGTGGTGCATGGCTAAAAGCCAAATCAAATTTTGGAGCGGGAAACGAGACTCGAACTCGCGACCCCGACCTTGGCAAGGTCGTGCTCTACCAACTGAGCTATTCCCGCTTGGGTGGTGCTGGCTGTAAAAAGCCTAATCAAATTTGGAGCGGGAAACGAGACTCGAACTCGCGACCCCGACCTTGGCAAGGTCGTGCTCTACCAACTGAGCTATTCCCGCAAAAATTTGTTGCTGTCGTAACGTGTAATTCTCTGTCGTTACGG
>NZ_DATERI010000170.1:0-26499 GCF_035271705.1 Buttiauxella sp. | reverse complement strand
GGGGTTAACTGCAAACGCTGGAACAATTTGCTGCTTTGCGCCATTAGCCAGAGAAACAACGGCCCGGCAAGACCCGCCAGCAGCCCGAGTGACGCCATCAGAATATATTGAACTAATTGCGGGGCGTTGAGTGCGCGGACGGTATAGAGCAGCGTTTGTTCGTCGTTTAACAAGTGTGTCATCAGCAAGGCACAGACGGCGGCAATCACCACGGGGCCAAGTGAGGCAAGCATCAGGGTGCCAAACAGAATCTCTGCGATAAACAAGCTGCCCGCCAGCGGAGCATGATAGGCGCTTGCCATCCCAGCGGCCGCACCACAGGCGACCCACAACTTCCATTCATCTGAATGTGAGAAACGCTGCGCGAATACGGAGGCAAAAACGGTTGCCAGCAGCACCATCGCCCCTTCACGGCCAATTGCGCTGCCGCTTGCAACCACAATCAGAGAGGCGGCCGATTTGACCAGACTGGCGGAAACATCTAAGCGGCCGTCACCGGTTTCAATCGCTTCCATATAGTCGGTTGGTGCCGAAGGGCGCTGGCGTGTGGCGCGCTGCCATACCCAAAGCAGCGTCCCGGCAAGTAACCCGCCGAGGGCAGGGGTGAGCAGCCTACGCCAGGGCGGTAATGCTGCCGCCGCCGCGACCAGGCTGCCGCTGTGGTCGCCCAAAAACAGGCCTTCAAGAAGATACATCGACTGGCGAAACAGCCAGACCACTATCGCTGAGGCGATGCCAATCCAGACGGCAAATATTAGCCGCCGTAGCATGCCTTTCATGTCAGGGAAGTGGTGTAAGCGGTGCATATCTATCCTTCATACTTCAAGTTGCAGATGCGTTGACTGCGCCCGAACGCCTCAGCCACATAGTCTACTATGCCCCTGGGGACTTTCGGTTTTGTCGCCTTTGTGCAACTCGAATTATTTTGGGTATGTAGAGTGTTTGGCAGCAGTGGTAGGGTGGATAAGCGCAAGCGTCATCCACCGCTCTCAGACTCTTAGAAATAAAGCTCTTTATTGGCAACTGGAATCAGCATCTCTTTGCGCCACTCGGCGAGGGTGCTTTGGGTCAATTCCCCTAATGCCTGATAGAACGGATGTTGGGCATTGGCGATAAACAACTCCAGAAAACGCCCGCTCCACGGCAGAATATGCCAGGCGAGCAGTTCGTCCACTTTTTGCACTAAGCCTTCTTCTGCAAGCCATGCTGCCAGCATCAACAACAACCCGATGTGGTCATCAGGTTCGTTACTTTCTTGCTCGTTGGCGATGTCGTTCTCACGCATCCACTGGCGCAACTCCAGCATCGAGTCACCAAACAGCACATTTTCTTTATCCAGATAAACCGAGCCCCACGGCGAGGCCGGTAATGCGTAAGGGCCAATAAACAAGCGTTGCCAGGCTTCGCTCAGCGACTCTTGTGAATAGCTAAATCCATCGGCCATTTGTTGGGCAATTACCGCCAATTCTTCATGCTGTACTGGCCATTGTTTTACCCATTCAGGGTCTTCAAGTGTGGTGTAAAGTGTGGCGACATCCTGGCTGGTGGGAGCCTGATAATACAGCGCGCCCAGTACTCTTCCTGTCAGGGCGATAGTCGCCAGTCTTTGCGTAGTTTGAGACATCATTCTTTTCCTTGTGGCGCGAGTAAACCCGCGCATTTTGTATCAATTTTTGACGCAACTCGTCAATGGAAGCCCGTTCGCTGGTTTTGCAGCCGGTGCAACGACTGGAATCAAGATAACAACCGTATTGGGTTGTCAGCCGCAATCCCTTACGCCTTTTGGATTTCCACCAGATTGGTATGTTGCGGGTTGCCTTTCGCCAACGGTGAGGGTCGATGAGTGGTTAGCGTGTTGATACATGAACCGTTGTCGACACGGTCGCCACTCATATTGGCTTCGTGCCATGCTCCCTGGCCCATAGCGGTGACACCCGGCATGATGCGTGGTGTCACCTTCGCCAGGATGCGCAACTCGCCGCGACCATTAAACACTCGCACCCTATCACCACTGGCGATACCGCGCGCCTCGGCGTCTATCGGGTTAATCCACACTTCCTGACGGCACGCGGCTTTGAGCACATCAATGTTGCCGTAGCTTGAGTGGGTACGCGCTTTGTAATGGAAGCCAAACAGTTGCAGCGGATAAGTGCTGCGATCCGGGGCATCCCAACCGTCAAAGGTGGAGGCATACACGGGCAGTGGGCTGATGGTTTCGTCTTTTTCTAACTCCCAACTTGCGGCAATTTCTGCCAGTTTGCTGGAGTAGATTTCGATTTTTCCAGAAGGCGTTTTTAATGGGTTCGCATCGGGATCGGTGCGGAAAGCTTTGTATGCGACAAAATGGCCATTCGGATCTTTACGTTTATAAATCCCCATTGCGCGTAGCTCTTCATACGACGGTAATTGCGGGTCTTTTACTCGCATTTTTGCGTACAAAAACTGCAGCCACTGTTCCTGAGTCCGGCCTTCGGTAAATTTCTGGTGGATATCCGGCCCCAAACGACGAGCCACTTCACTGGTAATCCAGTAAATCGGCTTGCGTTCAAATTTCGCTTCGGTGGCAGGCTGCATGAAGATCAGATATCCCATATTCCCGGCGGAATCGTTGGGGATAATGTCCTCTTGTTCGACCGTCATTAAGTCGGGTAGCAGGATGTCAGCGTACTTTGCCGAAGAGGTCATGAAATTCTCGATGACCACAATCATCTCGCACTGGCTGTCATCTTGCAGAATGTCGTGAGTTTTGTTGATGTCGGAATGCTGGTTGGTAAGGGTATTACCCGCGTAGTTCCAGATGAACTTAATCGGCACGTCGAGCTTATCTTTCCCTCGCACACCATCCCGTTTGGCTGTCAATTCCGGGCCGCGTGCAATGGCATCGGTCCAACTGAAGCAGGAAATTTGCGTTTTCACTGGGTTTACCAGCACCGGCATGCGCTCAATGGTGATGGTGTAAGTTGATTCGCGTGCGCCGCTGTTACCGCCATTAATCCCCACGTTTCCGGTCAGAATCGGCAGCATAGCGATGGCGCGTGAAGTCAGTTCACCGTTGGCCTGGCGTTGCGGCCCCCAACCCTGAGCGATGTACGCCGGTTTGGTACTGCCAATTTCACGGGCAAGCTTAATGATTTTATCCACCGGAATACCGGTAATCGCTGACGCCCAAAGCGGGGATTTTTCCACGCCATCGTCACCCAGACCTTGAATATAAGCTTTGTAATGACCGTTGACGGGCGCGCCTTCCGGTAGCGTTTTCTCATCGTAACCGACGCAATATTTATCGAGGAATGGCTGGTCAACGAGATTTTCACTAATCAAAACATGGGCGATACCCGCAACCAATGCGGCATCGGTTCCTGGGCGAATCGGGAGCCACTCATCTTCGCGCCCGGCTGCGGTATCCGTATACCGAGGGTCGATAACAATCATTCGCGCATTGGAACGCTCGCGCGCTTGTTCCAGATAATAAGTGATACCGCCGCCGCTCATGCGGGTTTCGGCAGGATTGTTGCCAAACAACACCACCAGTTTACTGTTTTCGATATCTGAAGTGCTGTTGCCGTCATTGGTGCCATAGGTATAAGGCATTGCGCAGGCAATTTGAGCGGTGCTGTAGGTGCCATACTGGCTAAGATATCCACCGTAGCTGTTCATCAGGCGAGCAACCAACGATGCGTTAGGTGAGGAACGCGTGATGTTACCGCCGACAATCCCCGAACTGTAATTAATGTATACCGCTTCGTTGCCGTATTTTTCCACCGTGCCTTTCAAGCTTTTAGTGATGGCATCCAGCGCTTCATCCCATGAGATTCGCTCGAATTTCCCTTCACCACGTTTACCCACACGCTTCATCGGGTAGTTCAGGCGCTCAGGGTGGTTAATCCGGCGGCGAATCGAACGGCCACGCAGGCAAGCGCGAACCTGATGATTGCCGTAGACATCATCGCCCGTGTTATCGGTTTCCACCCAAGTGACTTCATTATCACGCACATGTAAACGCAGCGCACAGCGACTACCGCAGTTTACGGAGCAGGCACCCCAGACCACTTTATCGTCTGCTGACGGGTTAACCGCAGCGCCTGGTGCTGTGGCGGCGGCACGCAAACCAAAGGGCAGGGAGAGACCACTCACAGCCAGAGCCAGCCCGCTGATGGCACTGGTTTTCATCAAATTTCGACGGGTAATACCCTCCGGGCAACACAGGTTCGACATAACTCACTCCTTGATAGGTTATTTCTTGGTTGGAAGTCCGGAACATTGCTTAACCAGCAAATATTATCGACTGAAATGAGTTTTACTCATTTAGGAGACGGTGTTGTTAACACGCGTCAAAGTTAGGGCGTACTTTTGAATGAACGTTTGAATGAACGTTATTGAAGGGATGAGTGAGATAAAACGGGGCGATGGCACCCCGTATGAATGACTACTGAGGCTCACCAGGTGTGCCGTCTTGAGTATTTCCATCGCTTGCGGGAGAGTTACCACTGCTGGTACGCATATACAGTATTTTCTGAGTATCATTAGCACAGTGCCCCACGACCTGTGCATCCGGTTTATCGGACTGGTCATTGGGCACAATCGTTAAACTGAATCCCGATTCCGGGACACCGTTATTAATGATTTTTTGCTGGATGTCGGCCTTAACGGTATCACATGACGTCTGAGCGGCGAGTACCGGAGCGGTTGCGATTAACAGACATGCACCCAGCCAAATCGAGTGTTTCATCATCTCTTCCTTATGTTGGGGATGTTGTATAAGAATAGTACCTGTAGTGTAAAGTGTTGTATTTGCTTATATCATGTTGATACCCATCATCCTTCAAGCCGCAGGGGTGTTGGCCGCAGATGCTCGCCCCAGTCACTTACTCAAGTAAGCGCCTGGGGACTTTCGTCCTGGCCGCCTACCTGCAACTCGAATGCTAATGGGGATATAATATTTCAAGTCGGGGAAAGGACTTACGTGAAGAAAATCATTATCCTCTGTGCGCTTGCAGCCTCTGTTGCAGGGTGTGACAATCAGAATAAGACGCTCCCTTACACGCCAGAAATGGCAAGTTTCTCCAATGAGTTCGACTTCGATCCTTTACGTGGGCCGGTAAAAGATTTCACCCAAACACTCATCAATCAGAAGGGTGAGGTGATTAAACGTGTGGTCGGGCTGGTGTCGGAAGATGGGTGTTTTAACGAGCTTGAATTTCATGACCTGGAAAATAATACCGGCGCCACACTGGTGCTGAATGCTAACTTTTATATTGATGCCCAAACCAATGAAAGACGCGTCAAACTGCAGGGTAAATGCCAACTGGCGGAATTACCCCAGGCGGCTGTCACTTATGATACCGACGATAAAGGCTTTGTTGTTGCCGCGCACGGTGAAAAGACATCGGTAGTCTATCGCTATGATGCTGACGGTTACCCGTTAGGTAAAACCAGTAAGTCGCATGATGAAACTCTGGTCATTACCGCGAAAATGGGCAGTGACCTCAAGAAAAAACTCGATTACACCTCTGAAAGTACGCTGAATGGCAAATCCATCGCGACTATCAAACAAACCTGTGACTATGACAGTCATTTCAATCCGCAGGAATGCGTGTTGAACATCGCCGATCAAAGCGCTAAACCGGCCAAGGTTGAAACGTACACCA
The DNA here is from genome assembly GCF_035271705.1 of Buttiauxella sp. Taxonomy (GTDB): domain Bacteria; phylum Pseudomonadota; class Gammaproteobacteria; order Enterobacterales; family Enterobacteriaceae; genus Buttiauxella. Next base: position 20,851 of record NZ_DATERI010000170.1, on the reverse strand, counting down.
TCAAAAATGACATCAATTACTATTGATACCGAACTTCTTGAACGGGTTCGCCAGTTCGGCAAGTTTGATTCAAAGTAAAGTTATCGCCACGTGTTGAAGGAAGCCGGATGAATGGGTTGCAACGTCTGAAAATTGATACTTTTTTGCTGATCATGATAGCTGTGGTGGTCGTGGCTTCGCTCTTTCCCTGTGAAGGCACGGTAAAAACGGCATTTGAATACCTGACCACAGCAGCGATTGCCTTGCTGTTTTTCATGCACGGGGCAAAACTTTCCCGAGATGCGATTGTGGCAGGCATGGGGCACTGGAAACTCCACCTTGTGGTTTTGCTCAGCACCTTCGCGCTCTTTCCACTGTTGGGGCTGGCGATGGCTTTTCTTTCGCCTTCTATCCTTAATCAACCGTTGTACATGGGCTTCTTGTATCTTTGCGCGTTGCCGGCGACGGTGCAGTCGGCAATCGCCTTCACTTCGGTCGCGGGTGGAAATGTTGCCGCGGCGGTGTGTAGTGCCTCCGCATCCAGCATTTTAGGTATTTTCCTGTCACCGATATTAGTGGGTGCACTAATGAATACCCAGGAAGGCACGACTGACACGCTGCATGCGATTGGCAAAATCATTCTGCAACTGATGGTGCCGTTCGTGGTGGGGCATTTGTCGCGTCCACTGATTGGCCGCTGGGTCGATAAACATAAAAAATTGATTAGCATGACGGACCGGTCATCCATTCTGCTGGTGGTGTATGTGGCATTCAGCGAAGCGGTGGTAGAAGGCATTTGGCAGCAGGTTAATGGCACTGCTTTGTTAGCCGTTTTGGGCTGCTCGATTGTGTTACTGGCCATTGTATTGGTTTTCAATACCTGGATTGCGCGATTAATGGGTTTTAACACTGCGGATGAAATCACCATTGTGTTCTGCGGCTCGAAGAAGAGCCTCGCGAACGGTGTGCCGATGGCAAACGTGTTGTTCCCAGCCAGTGCTGTGGGGATGATGGTGCTGCCGCTGATGATATTCCATCAGGTGCAATTGATGGTCTGTGCGGTGCTGGCACAGCGTTATGCACGCAAAACGGCGAAGGAAAAGAGAGCGCTTGAGTCAGTCTCCTGACTCAAGCGTTTAATGAAGGGTGAACATGTTTAAGCCGCGCGAACTTTAGCGATCAGCGCCTGCTTTTCCGCTTCACTCAGGAAGGCAATTTTCAAACCATTCTCTTGCGCGGTACGGATGTGTGCCGCGCTCAAACCCGCTTGCGGGGCGGCTACCGTATATTCATGGATAATATCGATACCCTGGACTGCCGGATCATCGGTATTAATGGTCGCCAGCACACCTTTATTCAGGAAGGTAATCAACGGATGCTTATCCAAAGATGCCACGGTGCTGGTTTGAATATTGGATGTCAGGCAGGATTCAATACCGATGCCGTGTTCAGCCAGAAAGTCCATTAGCGCAGGGTCTTCAACGGCTTTGACACCATGGCCGATACGCTCTGCACCCAGTTCACGAATCGCCTGCCAAATACTCTCAGGACCTGCCGCCTCGCCCGCGTGAACAGTGATATGCCATCCGGCATCACGCGCACGGTTAAAGTGGTTCAGGAACAAACTTCCTGGGAAACCCAGTTCATCACCTGCAAGGTCAAGGGCGGTAATGTTGTCACGATGAGTTAGCAGGGCATCCAACTCCGCTTCACAAGCCGCTTCACCAAACGTACGGCTCATAATACCAATCAAACGTGCCTCGACACCAAAATCGCGGCAGCCCTGGCGAACACCTTCAATCACCGCTTCTACGACACCGGCGACCGGCAAGTTATGCGTCATCGCCATGTATCCCGGTGAGAAGCGCAGCTCCACATAATGCAGGCCGTTGCGCGCCGCATCTTCAATATTTTCCCACGCCACACGGCGGCAGGCATCAAGAGAGGCCAGGACTTTCACGCCCCAGTCGAGTTTTTGCAAGAAACTGACCAAGTCAGGCGCGGTTTCCACGACTTGTACATGAGGGCGAAGTGCTTCAAGAGAATCAGCCGGGAGCGGCAAATTAAACTGGCGGCCTAGATCGAGGATAGTTTGTGCACGAATATTACCATCAAGATGGCGGTGCAAATCGGTTAACGGCAAGGTGGTATCAATCATGGTCGCACTCTTTTATAGATTTAAGTGCGATAGATTATAAATGTTATGCACTGACAGTGCGAAATCTTCACATTTGTTTTAAAAAACAATTTTTTATATTGATGCTGATTTTAGTGATCTCCTTCGTGTGCAGAATTTGTGTCATTGATAGAAAAATGGAGTCAATTTTCTTCGAGTGCAGACCTTTTAGCCTCGTGAGGGAATCCATCACCGTTGTTAAAAGAGCTTCACTGTTTTGGTGAATGGTGCGTCGGGTTGATGGATGATCTATGCATATCGTTATGTTATTTAATGGGTTTTATTTTTAAAAATGCAAGCGAGACGGCTATGTGCTAGTTTTAATTGTACAAAATTTAATCAGCTTGCGGGTGGGTTATGCAGAGTAGGGAGGATCGTGATCATCTCATTGGCTTGGCTATCGGAGTGGCAGTGGTGACGCTTATAGCAGACGGAAAGGTCATCAATCGTGACAGTATTGTCGATGAGCTGGAGCGGCAGAGGCGCGTGACGGGTAATGTCATCGGGAAAAATGCTAACCGAGATGCAGCTGCTCTGGTCAGAAAAGGACAATAAAAAAAACCGGCACACAGGTGCCGGGATAACAATCAGGATAAAAATGTCTAGCGATTTATCGGATCGCTTTACTTCTCAACAAAGGGTAATTGATGGTTTTTTGGGTGTATATACGGGATCTCTAATTGTTTGGCGCGTATCTCGATGGCCATGTCAGTCATGCAGATTATCGACATGTTAAGCGTGATATAAATCACTTATAGAGTGCAGGGATACTGTCTGTCAGGGCAATAACCCCAGCACGATGATCTAAACGGTCGCGCTCACTATGTATATAATCCACGTGCGCCATAGTGATGCGCTTTATTTTGAGGGTTTACCATGAAGAAGTCTGTATTGATGCTGCTTACCGCCGCTACTCTGATAGCCGCAATACCTGCACAAGCCGCCACCGTGCAGGGAGAACAGCGTCAAGTTGCCCGTGATGTCAAGCAGGGGACTCGCCAGGTGTCGCGCGACATTAAACAAGATTGCCGGGAAGGTGTTGTCGGTAATGCTGATTGCCGCCAGGATCACCGCGAAAATAAACAAGATGGTCGTGATAAAGCCCGTGATATCAAATATTGATAGAGCAAGAGGGTAAGCCCGCAGACCCGTGATGACCGCTCCTGGCATACTGAGAACTTCTAAGCGTGCTAGACGTTATACAAAAAATTCCGGGCAGTGGCGTTCCGATTAGCAGTGATGATTCAAACGTGAAGTGATGTGCCAGGGGAAAGGCTTCCCCTGGCAGCGGTTGCTGTATTATGAATTAGAACCAAATCTCTGACTGAACGCCGAAGTTCCAGTTTCCTCCAGCAGTGAATCCGGTGCTGCCGAAATCGTCGTTAAGCGCGTAATGATCCAGTTCTTTTGACCAGTTCATGTAGGTGGCAAATAAACGAATTTCGGGGCGTGCTTTAATATCGAATACATTGCCGACTTTAAATGTTGGTGCAAAGGTCAGCTTATAAAAATTACCTTGTACGTCCTGATAATCATGAATTGAACCGTCCGAAGAATAGGTTCGACCATTAGGGTCTAAATCCATGTATTGCCAGGAGGCTTCGTAGAGTAAGGCAAAGTTTTGCGTAAGTGCCTGCGAAGCGCGTAGGTTAAATGTCGCCCAATCATAACGATCGCCGTTGCGATAACGGTCCTCGCTATGCTGTGCAATTACCGATGGAGCGAGTTCCCAGTTTTTACTTACCGGTATAATTCCGTAAGAGGCAAAGCGTAAGGATTTTGCATTCTCGGTTAAATCCCCGTCGCTGCCAGGTTGGCGTGCTTCAGCACCCAATCCACCACCATACTGCAGTGCAGTTTCGGAAACACCAGGGGCCAGACCATAGAACTCGGACTTATCATGGTAAGCCAGCATCGCGTAATAGCCATTTTTAGCGGTATTATCGCTGCGTAAAGCGTAGCTTCCGGTCGTTGAGGTATTATCTTTTAAGTCATCATTTCCCTGTGCTGTCATGCCGGTAAACATCAACTGCCAGTTGTTGTAGAAGTTATTGGCGGTAAACATCAGGTTTTGAATGTCATTGTCGTTGTAATTATCGCTGCCAAGATCACCAAAATTACGGCCATAAACGTTAAAATCTGTTTTGAGATTATTCGTCCATTGCACATCATTTATTCCTGCTCCTGTACCACCGAGGAACATAATGTCGCTGTCCGTAAAGTGAATGTCGAAATTATCGCGGTCAAAACGTTTACCGGCCCATAACGTCGCGTGTTCCGCGACACCACCAAAGCTCGGTAAATCACCCATTTCGACATAAATCTGGCGAATGTTGATATGGTGGCTGTCATTATCCTGAACCCATGGGTCAGGGTTATTAGATCCATCAGCAAGCATGGTTTTGAAATGTGCCCATGAGCCGTCATCAAAACTCATTTTTTTATTAAAGCTTAATTCGACGTAATTATCCTTTTCATTGCCGAGACGGCCTACATGCGCGTCACCATTTAATGAGCTAGCCGGTGAAACTCCAGGCCCGCCGCGACCTCCTTTCCCATGCTCATCAATAAGCAAACCTGAACGGGCATAAGCGGAAAACTCAAAGCCATCATCACGTTTGTTTTTTTCAACAGTTTCGATTTGTTGTGTTTGTTTTTCTTGTTTATGTGTTACCTGGGCAAGCTGTTGTTCGGCGGCTATTGTCCGCTTTTCTGCTTTATCTGCCCGCAGCTTTGCCTCACTTGCTTCTTGTTCGGCCAGATTTAATCTCGACTCCAGCAATGCCAACCTTTGTTCTATTGATAATGGGGTTGAAGCCTGTGCTGCGGAGTAATAGCCCAGCCCAAAAAGTGCGCAGAGAACCCCTGCGCTAATCTTTGTGATACGCATTAATTTATTCCTTATAAAAACCAGAGGTATTTTTTAATCAAACTTCCTGATTACATCGCGCGACTCTTATTTAAATTAAATGCAGGATCTGAAGGCGTCCCACTAATACCTGCATCTAAATCTGCACGTATTTTTTCGTAGTGATCATCGAGTCGGTAAAATTTCCCCATCCACAGCATCGAGGCGACTATTAATGCCGCGGGGATATAGAGGTAACAGGCTTTAATGGCGAATAATGCGTCGGCACTTTGTGCATGGTTGGCAACATAGCCGCCCGCGGAAAGCATAATCCCAGTAATTGCACCCGCCCCTGCCATCGCCACTTTTCCAAAGAAACCGTTTATAGAGGTCAATATTCCCGCAGTATTAATACCGGTTTTCCAGACACCGTAATCGACCGGGTCGGCCTGCATCGAGAAATAAATGGCGGTACGTTGCCCAGCACCTAAAGATAGAATAACGGCACCGGCTACCAGACCCATAACGTTAACATCAGAAAATATCATCACCGCCATACCGACTAAATTGATAGTTGAAGCGACAAGATAGACGTGGCGTTTTTTCATTCGTTTTGCCAGCAATGGTACGGTCAGCGTGCCTAATAACGGAACGAAAGTGGATATTCCGGCAATGAGTGCTGTTAATTCGGTATTTCCGACGTAGTAATTAAAGAAGTAAACCAATGCACCCGTCTGGAAGAAAAAGGCACCCCACATCAGGAAAATATTCGTCGCAAACACAATCCATGGTGGATTATTACGCAGACTTGTCCAGGCACGTTTTAACGTCATCGGCTCTGAAGTGATATTAATTTTCTCTTCTACATTGCGAAAACTAATCAGCAAAAAGAAGGTGGCAATCACGCCAAAGACTATCGCGGTATATAAAAAACCGTGCTCCTGATTGCCCTGACCGAGTGTTTTTACCAGAGGTAAAGTGGCGACCGCAACGATCGTCGAACCCAGAGAACCCAGCAAAATACGCACCGTTGAAAGCGTGGTGCGCTCTTTTGACTCACTGGTCAGGAAAGGCAGCATCGCGCAAAACGGGATATTGACAATGGTATAAAGGAACGACAGGCACAAATAGGTGATAAAGGCGTAAATGAGTCGGCCAGTGGTGCCAAAGTCCGGCACGTAGAACGCCAGCACACACAGTAAACCGAACGGCACTGCGCCAATGAGTAAGTATGGGCGGCAGCGACCCCAGCGGGTGCTGGTGTTATCAATCACCAACCCCATTAGCACATCTGCCACGCCATCCACCAAACGTGCCACGAGGAACATCAGGCCAACGTAATAGGCGGGTAGCCCCATCACATCAGTATAAAAGTACATCAGGTACAACGAGATCATTTGCCACACGAGGTTGCAGGACAAGTCTGCAATACCGTAGCCGAAGCGTTGCCGCCATAGAGTTGAGGTAGACATAAGTAGGTTCTCGACGTTGTTGTTTTACAATAGGTATTTTCTAATGAACCACGAAGGAGTACAGCTCCAGGCGTGGCAATAGCTGTTGATGAGTTTGCTGCCATAAGGTGAAAAATCAGGCCTCTTTGGGTCGAAAAGTTCCCAGAAGGTATCGGCTCCGTATTCCACCATGGCACCCCAGTAACGTTTAATCTCTTGAGTGGCTTGCTCTAACTCATTCGTATGCAACAGCGCCGCGACGTAATGATGCATCATGTAGGGCGTGTTCATCTGAATTTCTGGTGGGTGACTTTTTATCCGAGCTAATAGCTGTTGCTGGCTTTCGGGTGTGCCGACATCGGCCAACACCAGCCAGACTTGTGAGGCACAGGATATTTGCCGGGATTCGCCACTGGTGAAAAAGCCGCTTTGCGGGTCCCACAGTTCGTGCAGTGCCGCCGCTTTCAGACGTGAAATTTCATGCTCCAGAAAATGGATTTTCACCGGGTCGTGTAGGCGAGCAAGCGGTAACGCTTTATTCAGGCAGTAGATGAGCACCCCCTGGGATGCCGCCTGTTTGTTGAGGTCCTCGTGCCAATCTATGAATGACCACCAGTCGCTGCTGTCACGCACGATACCGTTTTGCGCAACACGCTCAAGGGCCAGCTCGATTTGCCGCCATGCAACGGGCCAAAGCTCGGCCAACGTTTCGCTGTCATTAGTCACCGCCACATACTCTTGCAGTACATCGACAAAAAACAGCGCGTAATCGAACAGGAAAGTATCATCAGCAATCACCTGCGGCTTGACGAAAATATTGGCTGAGACCATGCCGTCTTCCCGTGTCATTGCGGCAAACAGATAAAGACAGCGTTTTACCAGGTCGTAATTTTTGACGGTGACATCATTCACCAACGCCTGAAGGCGCAAATCCCCGAGCCACAGACGGCGGTCGCGTTTTGGACCATCTTCAAACACGTCGTGCATGCAGTTTTTCAAGGTGTGCACCGCAACGTCATCAATGCGCTTTAGCTGTTGGTCGGCAGTGGTGCTGGGGGGAAGTGCCGCAAGCGACGCGGAGGTAACGGTGTCCAGTTTTAACGCGGTAAAACGCAGTTGGAATTTGCGTGAAAGTGCCACCACGTTAATGCGCAGATATCGGCAGCAATAACGGCGCGGCAGACGCATACGATTCGGCAGTTCGTCCAGATAGCAATCTTGTTGTTGCAGCCAACTGCTGCTCAACCAGCCGCTGTAGTCAGAAAAGGGTTCCACCACTTCAGCGAGCGTTTCGCCAAAGATAAATTGCAAATGGGCAGGCGCATCAGGGGGGCTGCCCACTGATTCACAGGCAAACTCCAGATAACCTACGCAATGCTGACCAAAATCTATAATGACGTGCTCTCCCTGGGCGAAGTCTCGTTGATGGAATTCAGCCGCTGTGTTCACCACATCCGCACGCCAACCGTGAATTTGCAGGCTATCTTGCTGCGCGTTGATAATCACCTGCGGGAAAATGTCCTGATGATAGAGTTCGGGAATAAGCGCCTGCGCTTTGGCCAGAATTTGTGGATGGCGAACCATCTTCAGGTGGCCATTTTGCTGCAATGCCTGTGACATGTTGTGTCCTTAATGATGAAGCAATGACCGGAGTTTAGGGTGGGAGCCTTTATGCCTGCTATTCTCTGGTTGCCAGTAATTGTTAGGACTTGGCATTTTCAGTGGGGTGCTGATGTTGAGGATCACAAACTGTAACATTTGGGTCGTTATTTTTGCTGGGGTGTTTTATTTTGATTGCAAGTGCAGACAGGTTGGTTAGACGTGAGCGTTACGATGAATAAACTAGAAGTCAGTCACTATTTTCCCAATGAGCAAACAAAGCTTTCTCTTTATAGCAGCGACCCGGAAGATAATAACTGCGTACATAGCCACAGCTTTCAGGAACTGGTGATTGTTGAGGAAGGCCATGGCTTGCATGTCATTAACGGGAAGCCGATTTTTATCCAGCAGGGTGATGTATTTTTTATTTGCGAAAATGATGTTCATTTTTACGACGAATTGGGCACATTAAAACTCATCAATATTTTAATTAATCCGAGGGCGGAGTTTGTTTATCTCACCAAAATTGAAGATTTGTTGACCACTATTGCAGGGAATAATGCGGCTAATTATGGCTGGCTTACGCCTGAAACAAAAGCGCATTGCAAACGATTAATCGGTGAGATTTTTCTTGAAGATATGTATTTACCCGCTAATCAGGCATTAAAAGAGTCACTTTTTTTTAATTTAGTGACCAGCATTCTTTATGCTCAATCACAGGCTGAATACAGCAACACACGCTATAAGCTTCATAAACTGCTGAGTCATTTGCAGGAAAACTGTTTTAGCGAAATTGACTGGCAGCAACTGGCGAACCAATTTCATCTGACGCAGCGCACCACTTTTCGCCATATCAAAGAAGTCACCGGACTGACCCCGGAAAATTACCTTCGACGTTTGCGTCTGGTTTCAGCACGCGTAAAGCTTAGAGAGACAGATATGACGGTAACTGAAGTGGCTTTCTTGTGCGGCTTTACCAACAGTAATCATTTCACAACTTCATACAAGAAGGTTTTTGGTGTGACGCCCAGTGCGGAGCGTAAACTGGTGGAATAGAGGAAGTACTGGCAGGTGTAAAAGTCCTATATAGGATGACAGGGCTGGGTCTGCCCGCGCTTGGCAGTAGATCGGTTAAGTCATGAAAGCGGCCTGTACCCAGGCCGCTTTGTCTCGGAAATGATCAACAAGGCCGATTTATCCGGGTCTTGTTCTTATGCTTCACCAGATTGGGCACTGGAGGTGGTACTCCGGGTGAGGAGTCGCTGCGGTTTCAAAAACCAGACGACGATGGCTGCGAAGACGAATGACAGGGCAAATAGCAGATAAAGGTCAGCAGGTTGCCAGTGTGCATCAATCAATCGGCCAGCCACCAATGGCGAGAGAATCGCGCCGGCTCGGCCGATGCCAATTCCCCATCCCATGCCAGTGACGCGCTGGGTGGTGTTGTAGATGGTCGGTGTTAGGGCATAAAGCCCCGCAACACAACCGTTAACAAAGATTCCGATGAGCAGCACCAGGGCGAAGGCCAGGTTCGGTAGGGTAGTGAATTGTACGAAGACGGCCAGGAGCACCGCGTTGACCAAAAGGTAGGCCATCAGCACCAGAGACAGACGGAAGCGCGATGCCAGCAAGCCAATCAGCGATGTGCCGAGAATGCCGCCGACGTTGAGCAGTACACCACCGGTGATCCCCTGTTGGTTCGACAGGCCAGCTGAAACCAGCAGCCTTGGCGTCCAGCTCATGACGAAGTAGAAACCGAACATCACCAGGAAGAAGGCTATCCAGATGAGCAAGGTTGAACGGAGCAGGGTGGGTGAGAAGAGCTCGGCGAAGGTGGCTTTTAGCGGTTTTCGGGCATCCTGGCGCACCTCGGGCAATTGTTTGACGGAAGCAATCGCGACGCGTTGCAACAGATTATTGATACGCTTCAGCGCATTCCGGGGTTGGCGAGACAGCAGGAAAGCCAGGGACTCGGGTAACCAGAGTGCGAGGAGCGGAAGGATTAACAGCGTTGTTATGCCACCGTACAAGAACACCGACCGCCACCCCATGGAAGGGATGATCTGCGCAGCGATTATGCCCCCTATTGTTGCCCCCAGCGCATAGGCCGTGGATTGCAGGCTAATAGCCAGACCGCGCCACTTCTTGTTTGCATACTCCCCAGCAACGACGTAGCTACTTGCCAGGATGCCACCGATACCGAGTCCCGTTATCAAACGCAGCACGCCCAACATCTCGGGGGACGTCGCCCTGGATGATGCCAACATGCCGAGCCCGGCGATGCCAACACATAGCAGGATGAGCGGGCGTCGCCCGAAGCGGTCAGCCCAAGGGGCGATAAACAACGAACCGATCGCCATTCCGACCAGCCCTGCGCTGAGCAGGTAACCAAGGTGAATGCCGCTGAGGCTCCAGTCGGCGGAAATAGAGGCGGCGGTGAATGCCATCACCAATACATCGAAACCATCTAGCATGTTGATCAGAAAGCAGAGCGCAATCACGCCCCACTGGAAACTGACCATAGGTTTTTCGTCCAGCTGTTGTCCGATCGAATGGCTCATGGGATCAGTCTCCGAAGTTGTAGGTCGGGAGGGGGAGTGAACGACGTGCGGCTGAAGCTGCCTCGTTATCCTGGGGATACAGTTTGTACATGTCTATACCTTCGTTTTTTTGGTTTGTGTAGCATGCATAATGCGGTCTTTGCCGCCGCAAATTCCCTGCAGCCATGTGTTTGGTTTCAAGGGTTTGAACAACGCATCCGGACCAAAATGCGCACGTACATCCAGCGGTACGTGCACCGTGTGCTCAAAAAGTGGATTGGCGAAGCTGCTCAATGATTCGGCGGGCGCGATTGGCACCGACATCGACGTGTATATCGATAAGCGGTTTCGCACCAAACCGGCACATGTTCTGGAACTGGGCTTCGATAATTACCTTGTCTTCATCGAAGGTCATTACCGTTTGCTCAACAACCTTGGCCTTGATGGCTTCGGGAGAGCTTTCGGGATTGGTGGCCATGGTCCAGAAGTAGTGACTGGTGGTTTCGGTTTCTGGTGTTACCCCGTGGAATCCGCGCATATGGAAGCCACCGCGATCGGGGTCATCCAGGGCATCGGTACCGGCATCGACCGCACCGGTCCAGATACGCAGATGACTGACGTGAAATTCGATTTCCTGCCAACGGTCCACGGTGCCTTTGAACGGATAAGCGGCCGTGTAAGTTGGGGGGGGAACTGAGTCCGGCATGTGGCGCACGACACGCACGACGTCGCCTTCACTTTCGACATTCATCTGAGCATTCATATGGATGTTGGCATTGCCGCCGATGGTGCGCAGGTGGACATAACCCAGATGACTCAGGTCCATGAGGTTGTCGTGGATTAACTGATAAGGTGCGTTGTAGTGATACACGTTACCGTCGAACAGGTACTTACCACTGCTGTGAACAGGGTAGGTCGGCGGTTCACAATTCGGTTCCGCTTGAGCCTCACTGCCAAACCATATCCAGACGATCTGGTCCTGCTCACGCACGTGATAGGCGGGCACTTTGGCTTTGCTCGGTATCTTGTCCTGGCCCGGGATTTCGATGCACTTCCCAAGCTCATCGAAAACAAGGCCATGGTAACCACACCGAATACCGGATTCTTCTAGCGTGCCGTTCGACAGTGGAAGCGCTCTATGGCAGCAGCGGTCTTCTAGCGCTGCGACCTCGCCGTTAGCTTTACGGAACAGTACGATGGGCTTGTTGAGTAATGTCCGGCCGACGGGTTTGTCCTTCAACTCCCATCCCAGGGCTGCGACGTACCACTGGTTGAGGGGGAAGCTAGGTAAGGCAGGCGCCGAAATGTCTACTCCAAGAGTTTGGCAGGCAGATGTGTTCATGGTGTTCTCCATATTGATGTTGTTGTTTGGGTTCACAAATCAAGAACGAGGCGCGATGATTTGGCGCGCGAGCAGCAGGGGGTAAAACAGTTGTTTGCGGCGTGTTCGGCCACGGTCAGGAACTTGTCCCGATGTTCTGGGGTACCTTCGAGTACGCGGGTTATGCAGGTGCCACAGACGCCTTGCTCGCAGGATGACTCGATCTCTATGCCAGCCTCATCGAGCACTTCGAACACGGTGCGTTCGGCAGGAATCTGAAATACCTGGCCACTGCTCGCCAGTTCAACTTCGAAGGGAACATTGGTGTTGTCATCGACAGGGCCTGCGGTGAAGAATTCCTTATGTACGCGGTCCTGGGGCCAGCCAGCATTCTGCGCAGCATCGAGGATGTAGTTCATGAAACCGGCCGGCCCACAGACATAGAGATGGGTGTCAGCGTCGGGTACTGCCAGCACGGCCGACGCATCCAGCTTCTGTACTTGAGCGCCACTGTCGTCATGAAACTTTATGCGACCGGCGAAAGGCGTTTGAGCCAGCATCGCAACGAACGCCGCACGTTCACTTGATCGAAAGCAGTAGTGCAACTCGAAATCGGCCCCTTGATGTGAAAGCTCATAAGCCATGGCCAGCATAGGCGTGATGCCGATACCACCGCCGAACAGCAGATGTCGGTTGGCTGAGCGTTCAAGCGGGAAAAGGTTGCGCGGAGGGCTGATAGACAGCGTTTGTCCTGACCGTATCTGCTCGTGCATGGCCCTGGATCCACCACGGGAAATCGGGTCCTTGAGCACACTGATAAGGTAGCGATGGCGCTCCAGGGGATCGTTGCACAAGGAATACTGCCGGGTGAGGCCATCGGCAATATGAATGTCGATGTGGGCACCTGCCTTGAAGGCCGGTAGTGCGCCGCCGTCTACAGCACATAATTCGAAACTGCAGATGCCTTCGGCTTCTTGTGCTTTGCGGGTGACGTTGACTTTAAGCATGACTTGTCCCTCCAGACTTAAATGGCTGCTGAAAAAATGCTTGAGTGAGAGCGTTAGATTGAGACGAGTCAGCCGGTCGCAGGCATGTGGGGAGCGATCGTTTGCTTGTTGAGCAAGGCTAATGGGATGACATTGAAAGTGTTCATGACCAAGTCCTTATAATTATTTTCATGTGACAGAGCGACGGCATATCATGCAGGTCATCGCACTTGTCATTCGGTGTAGAAATACTCGTATCATTTAGTTGCGGTGTCAACGAATGCAGCGCAAATATTCAACAAACATTTAACAAATGTTAAACAGATCTCTAATTCAAGGTGTTTGCTCAATGTCCACAGAATCCCAACTGAACCTGGCTCGTTACGTCCCGGCACTACTGAATTTCCTGTCCAACAAGCTCTCTGCTGGGGCCTCACAGTGCTATCGCAAGCATTTCGGTATCGGTGTTGTCGAGTGGCGAATGCTCTCGATGCTCGCCGTGGAAAATGACATCACCGCCAATCGAATTTGTCAGACGATCGGGCTCGACAAGAGTGCGGTCAGCCGTTCACTGCAGTCCCTTGAAGTGGCGGGGCACATAAGTAGCCAGGTGGATTCAAAGGATGCACGACGCAACACCGTCAGCCTGACTGACAGCGGAAAAGCGTTACATGGTCGAGTGTTGAAGGTTGCACTGGAACGAGAGCGACGTCTGCTCAGTGGGCTTTCTGCTTCAGAAGTGGACACCCTTATCGAGTTGTTGGGCCGCTTGCATTCCCAGGTATCCAACGTGAACGATTACGATCCAGTCGATGCTTGACCCGACGCTTGAGTACGGAACAGGCCAACCCGTGTTGGCCTGGTAGAGCGCAATTAAACTTGTTGAGCAGTGAAGGTAATCATGTCTCGTATGACGGCTTGACGATCAAACTGAGCGTCATGGTGGATTTCGCTTTCACCTACGCGCAGTGAGTCTTGCCAGATTCGGTGGCATCGGTCACGGCGGCGAAGATAAAACTGCTCTAATGCGTGTGTGACCTGATTGCTGTGCTGCAATTCTTCCGCCAGCACTATGGCATCTTCAATAGCCATACCCGCACCCTGGCCCAAATGGGGAGTGGTTGCGTGAACAGCGTCACCAATCAATACCACTCGATTGCTATACCAAGGGGCATCAACGAATAACTCTTCCAGCGGTTTATAAACAACTTCTTCGTTATGAGTAATTTGCTCGCGTAATTCACCAATGAGTCCTTCACTGTTTGGCATCCGATTTCGCATTTGTTGTGCCAGTTCATGATGGGCAATATGAGGATTATCGGGTTCACTGGAAGTCACGAACAGATACATCAGATTTTCTGCCAGCGGAACCAGACCACAATTAAAATCCTTGTTGGCAAAACACATCAGATGGTCGACCTGTGCAGGTCTTGGAAAGTTATATCGCCAGACCCCTTGCCCGGTAAAGCGAGGCTGATAACGATCACCATAAATGAATTGGCGCATCTTGGAATAAACACCATCAGCGCCAATAAGGAGATCGTATTCACCGGATGTGCCATCGCTAAACGTTACCTGCACGGCATTCTCATCCTGGGTAAGCGATGCTACGGTTTGCCCGGTTGTAATCTGTGTTCCCAGTTCTTTAGCGGTATCGCAAAGAACCTGATGTAACGCCAGACGCGAGATACCCACATTCGCTGGGAACGCTTCACCAGCGAGGCGCTGCCCCGGGAATTTAGCGAGCTGTTTTCCATCTAGTGTGTGGATTGAAACACTGTCAAACGGCCAGGCAGCATCAAGGTAACGCTCCAGTACACCCAGGCGCTGCATTTCACGCACAACGTTGTTTTGCTGGATGATGCCAACACCGTACACCCGCCAGCTTGGCTGAATTTCAACAAGATCCACTTCGATACCCACTCGCCTCAGGGCGATAGCCGAACACAAACCACCGATCCCACCACCCACGACAAGAACTTTTTTGATAGCCATGCATTTTTCTCTTTTTAGTGCATAAGTAGTTATTGAGCGTAAGTAGGTTTGTCAGAAGGGACTAATCACGAAGCAAGATGATCGCTATCGCAAAAAAAGATATTAGTTGCATGCAAGTTAATTAAAGGTTGCCAATAAGTTAATGTGTCGATCTAGGATAGAGGCATCATTATCATTAGGGTTGTCAAAATGCGCTATCAGCACCTCGATCTCAATTTATTAGTCGCACTCGAAGTTTTACTCGACGAACAAAATATTACCCGTGCCGCAGGGCGATTACATATGACCCAGTCTGCAACCAGTGGGGTCCTCAATCGCCTGCGCAACTATTTTGATGATGACCTCCTGACCCAAGTGGGTCGGAAAATGATGCCCACGCCTTTAGCCATGGAGTTACAGCACCCGGTTCGTGAGATCCTCTTCAAAATTCAGACTTCAATTGCGCGTCGTCCAATTGATGAACCTGCTACCAGCAAGCGTCACTTTCGCATTATGGCCTCCGATTATGTGATAAACATCATGCTTAAAGATGTATTACGCGGTGTGCATCAGCACGCTCCTAATATCACCTTTGAGTTCATTGCGCCTGACCATCAAGCCTCCGGCATGCTTAACAGCGGTGAGTTGGATATTATGATCGCACCTGAGCGATTTATGGTTGCAGAGCAGCCATCAGAGCTTCTGTTTGAAGAACAGTTTGTCTGTGTGGTGTGGGATGAAAACCCTGAAATAGGACATACCCTGACACTTGACGACTGGAAACGCCTTGGTCACATTTCGGTGGCTTTTGGCCGTGAAAGGCGACCAGGTCTTGAGCAAAACTTGTTTTCGGAAGCGGGGCTGAGTCGTCGTCTTGAAGTGGTGGCACATAGCTATCATTCTTTGCCAATGTTGTTATTGGGGACCAGTCGCATCGCCACCATGCACCGACGGCTTGCCGCACAGTACGCCATGTTATTGCCGCTGCGAATTTACCCCGTTCCGGTGGATTTGCCTGTCATGCGCGAATTTATCGGTTGGCATCGTAGTATGAATACCGACCCGATCTTTTCCTGGCTGAAAGAAAAAATTGTGGCCTGCGCCATCTGATTTCCCTCCCACGCCCCAGTTTGCGGGCGTAACCAGGTATCGGCGTCTCTGATACCTGGCATCCTGACACGTGATTAGTCGCAGCTGTCTTCTGTATGTGAGAGTGGCTGTCGTACAGAACGACATGTACAGAGTCGTTTCTGATACATGCGATTGACCGTTGAAGGATAAAAATATGTTTCGCTATTTCCCTAACAACTATGTCTGGAATCTTTCGGTGGACCTGTCCATCGAAATGGGTGCGCGCCTCGGTGAAATTGAGGAGATGTGCGCCCCTTTAATGGCCGCTTCAGAGGCTCCCGATGAACAGGGTACCCGCGCATTTCGGGAAACCTGGTCGAAAATGGCCGATAAACTTTGTGCGCTAGCCCAGGAAGATGAAGCACGTGGTCATCTTTTTTCTGCTGGTGAAAAGTATCTACGGGCTGCCAATTACTACCTCACTTGTGAACGTCTTCAGTCGCAGGGTTCTCCTGGACGCAAAGCGCTATATCAACGCTTTCTGGAGGTATTTTCTCTTGGCTGCCGATACAGCGAAGCCAATTGCCAACGCGTCGAGATCCAATACGAGGGAAAGTTTCTTTCAGCTTTATATGTCCGA
Source organism: Buttiauxella sp. (assembly GCF_035271705.1). GTDB lineage: Bacteria > Pseudomonadota > Gammaproteobacteria > Enterobacterales > Enterobacteriaceae > Buttiauxella. Next base: position 4,266 of record NZ_DATERI010000170.1, on the reverse strand, counting down.
GCTGAGGGCAATGTCTCCAAAGCGCCTTTGCTAGTCCAGGTGAATGGGTTGGACTCAACGAAAGAGCTTAAATATCTCGTCGGCCTGCCACAGTGGCTGGCAAAACGTGGTGTCTCATCGCTGATTGTAGATCAACCCGGAACGGGTGAAGCATTGCGTTTATACGATATGAAAGCCCGGTACGACAGTGAGCACTGGGCTTCACGCATCGTTGACTGGTTGGAGTTGCACCCAGAAGTCGACCCCAACCGCATCGGTATGGAAGGTGTTTCATTGGGTGGATATTACTGTCCGCGAGCTGTGGCATTCGAGCCGCGTTTTGCTTGTGGCGTCGTCTGGGGTGCTAACCATGACTGGAGAGATGTACAAAAGCGCCGCCTTGAAAAAGAGGGCAGTTTCCCGGTGCCGCATTATTGGGAACATGTGCGCTGGGTCTGGGGAGGAGAGAATATTGACGATTTTATGCGTATTGCGCAAAACGTTCACCTCGACGGCATCCTTGACCGCATTACCGTGCCATTCCTTGTGACTCACGGAGAAAAAGATTCGCAGATCCCTGTGAAATGGGCGCAACGAACTTATGAACAACTGGTGAATAGCCCGCGGCGTGAACTGAAAATTTTCACCCAGAGGGAAGGTGGCGTTCAACACTCAAGCTTTGATAACTCCATTAATGCGGGTCATTACATCGCCGACTGGGTAGCTGAAGTCCTCGGTGGTCAACTGGCCTCACATGATGAAAAGAGGAGTAAATGATGAAAATTATTGGCCCAGATTATCTGGTTTTTGGTGTTGATGACGTAGAAGGTTGCCGCCAATTTCTGCTGGATTACGGCTTACAGGAAGAGAGTAATCATTATTACTCGGCGCTGGATGGCACAGGTATTGTCCTGCGCGAGCGTAATGATGCGTCACTGCCCGCAGCAATTGAAAGTGGCAGTCAGCTACGCGAAACAGTTTATGGCGTAGCAGATGAAGTAACGCTTGAAAATATTGCAACGGAATTGCGTAAAGACCGTGAAGTCAGTGTTGATGATGACGGAGTCTTACATTGCTTTGATGATATGGGTTTTGCTCTTGGGTTTCGCATCACACAGCGTAAAGCCATTTCGCTTACCGCAGAAAAGGTCAATGCTCCGGGCGATGAATACTGCCGCCCGATAAACCATACCGGTGCCAGTGAACGGATGAGTGCACAACCACGTTCTTTATCCCATGTGGTCTATTTTGTGCCCGATGCCGCCCGAGCTGAGGCGTTTTATAGCCGACTGGGCTTTGTCTGCACAGACCGATTTACCCACGTTGGCCCATTTTTACGCCCAGGTGGCACGCTTGATCATCACACATTGTTCCTGATTCAGGCTCCACCTTTTATGACGGGTATTGAACATTTCACCTTCCATCTCGGAGGGCCAACCGAGCTGATGATGGCGGGCACACGCTTTATTCAAAAAGGTTATCAATCTTTCTGGGGGCCTGGTCGCCATCAGTTGGGATCAAACTGGTTCTGGTATTTCAATAGCCCATTTGGTTGCCACATTGAGTATGACGCCGATATGGATCTACACGATGACGACTGGAAACCGCGTGAATCCATGCCTGGTGCTGATAATTCGCAATATTTCCTTCTGACATCTCGCGAAAAGTGGGCACCAGGCCCTGACGATGCGCACGCCTAAATGAGCCAATCCATTCCGTTATGTCTTGCGGACAGTTTGTGGGAGGGGCAAGCACGTGGTTTCGACCCTGAGAATTGCGGTCAGGTCACGGTGATTGCGTTGCGCTTCAGAGGGGAAATCTTTCTGTGGCGCAACTCTTGCCCACATCTTGGGACACCGATGAACTGGCGGCAGGATGGGTTTATGAATCCTGCTGGCGACAAGCTGGTGTGCTTTGCTCATGGGGCAATTTTCGAACCCGACAGTGGCCTGTGTATTCATGGTGCTTGTCTGGGGCAACGTCTCACTGAACTAAACGGCCATATCGACGCTCAGGGATGGCTGATTCTGACAGAGAGTAACAAGCATGAAACTGGCAACGCGAAATAATGGTGAACGGGATGGTCAGCTAGTTGTCGTGTCCCGGGATTTGCAGACCATGGCTGATGTCGATGACATTGCCGGCACACTTCAATACGCAATTGAGCATTGGGATATCGTCAGTCCAGCGTTGGATGCTCGATACCAGGCACTTAACGATAATAACTGGCCTGCTGCACAACCGTTTGATGCGAAACGGCTATTAGCACCACTGCCCCGCGCATGGCAGTGGCTGGATGGCTCCGCATTTCTAAGCCATGGCGAGCGGATGCAACAGGCGTTTAATTTACCGCCTATCGAAGGTGTTGAGTGTATTCCGTTGATGTATCAGGGCTGCGGTGATGACTTTCTGGCGCCTCATGAGGATATTCCCTGTCGAAATTCTGATGACGGGCTCGATTTTGAAGGCGAGTTTGCCGTACTGGTTGATGAGGTCCCTCAAGGTTGCGGTGCGCAGCAGGCACTCAGTCATATTCGGCTTATTCTGCAACTTAATGACATTAGCCTCCGTGCATTAGCGCCACGCGAAATGAAAACGGGTTTTGGGTTTATTCAGGCTAAGCCATCTTCCTCTTTTGCCCCTGTCGCGGTGACGCCTGATGAATTGGGTGATGCATGGCGGGGAGGGCGCGTGCATCTCCCACTCAACATTACGCGTAATAGCGTGAGTTTTGGTCGTCAACATGGTGGTGAAATGCATTTTCATTTTGGTGAGCTGATTGCTCATGCCGCGATGACACGTCGCTTGTGCCGTGGAACGCTGGTGGGTTCCGGAACTGTATCCGGTCAGGATACGATCGCAGGTGCTAGCTGTATTGCCGAAATCCGGGCGTTGGAAATGATTGCCCATGGTGAGCCTCGTACCCCCTTTTTACAGCCAGGGGAAAAGATTCGCATGGAAGCCTGCACTCAGGATGGTTTACCCCTGTTTGGTGCCATCGAACAACAGGTAGTGATTTTTGAAGAATATGAGGAGTAACTGATGAATCTTTTACAGGGTCGCCGTCTCATCGATCTCTCGGTAACGCTGGACAACAATCCCTGGACGGACCCACCACCACTGCTGCCAAAAATTGAATATATCGATCACCAGCAAGGCTGGCCGGAAATGGCGGCTATGTTTCCCGGACTTGAAAAAAGCCAGATGCCGGGTCAAGAAGCCTGGGCTTCTGAACGACTTCAGGTCACACCGCATAACGGTACGCATATGGATGCGCCCTGGCATTACAGTTCAACAACAAACGGCGGCGAACCTGCTTTTGGAATTGATGAGTTGCCCCTCGAGTGGTGTTTGCGACCTGGCGTGAAGCTTGATTTTCGCGATGTCCCGGATGGTCAAATCATTCAGACTTCTGACCTGAAAAATGAGCTTTTACGAATCGGTTATACCCTCGCACCGCTGGATATCGTGTTAATTAATACCGCAGCAGGCGCGCGTTACGGTCATGAAGATTATCTTCTGCGTGGCTGCGGCATCGGGCGTGACGCGACGCTCTGGTTACTGGAACAGGGTGTGAGAGTTGTCGGAACGGATGCCTGGAGCTGGGATGCACCGTTTAGCTTTACTCGGGAGCGTTTTCAAGAAAGTGGTGATGCATCGCTTATCTGGGAGGGCCATAAAGCGGGGCGCGATATTGCGTATGGCCAGATGGAGAAGCTCAGTAATCTCGATCAATTACCTGATTACGGTTTCTGGGTGAGTTGTTTCCCTTACAAAATCCACCGCGGCTCCGCAGGTTTTACCCGGGCTGTCGCCATAGTGGAGGAGGGTTAACCATGGCCGGGTTGGATAAGCGTGTCGCCAGTTATGAGGCTGCACTGAACGGGTTAACTGATGGCATGACAGTTCTTGCCGGTGGATTTGGACTTTGTGGAATACCTGAGAATCTGATAGCGGAAATTCACCGTCGCCAGGTACGTAACTTAACCATAGTGTCTAACAACTGTGGCATTGACGGCTTTGGTCTTGGGTTGCTACTGGAAAACCGGCAGATTCGTAAAATGATTGCCTCTTATGTCGGGGAAAACGCGTTGTTTGAGAAGCAACTCCTGAGTGGTGATCTGGAGGTTGAACTGACACCTCAAGGCACACTTGCAGAAAAGTTGCGGGCTGGTGGCGCGGGTATTCCCGCGTTTTACACCGCCACAGGCTACGGTACACCAGTAGCAGAAGGCAAAGAAACCCGGCAATTTGGCTCACGCCATTACATTCTGGAACCTGCAATAC
>NZ_DATERI010000169.1:0-8839 GCF_035271705.1 Buttiauxella sp. | reverse complement strand
CCCGCATGCCAGTCGTGCGCATGCACAATATCCGGGCGCCAGAAGGGATCCAGGCCACATGCCAACTCAGCCCCTACCCACCCCAACAGTGCAAATCGGTGCACGTTGTCGGTGTAAGCAAACTGATTGGTATCGTGATAAGGGCTACCCGGGCGGTCGTATAAATGTGGAGCGTCAATCAGGTAAATCCCCACGCCGTTGAAGTGGCCATATAACAAAGTCATATGACCCGCGAAGGTGACGCGATGGGCGACAACTTGCGCGTCAACAATGCCACGACGAATGTCAGGGAAAGCGGGCAGCAATACTCGCGTCTCTACGCCGTCTGCGATTTGCGCCGCAGGCAGCGCACCAATCACATCCGCCAAACCACCCGTTTTCAGCAGTGGAAAAATTTCAGAACATACATGTAAGACCTGCATTCTCACTCCCGTATAGAAAGTCGTGGCGCTCTAATTAAATTTCAGGCGCGCCAAGCGTGGGTCAATAACCCTCAAACCAATTTTGCCAGCATCTCCCGCGTCACCAGCACAATACCTTCTTCTGAACGGTAGAAACGGTGTGAATCTTCCTCGGCATTTTCCCCAATGACCATGCCTTCAGGAATGATGCAGGCGCGATCGATAATGCAACGGCGTAAGCGGCAAGAGCGCCCGACTTGCACATCTGGCAGCAATACTGAAGAGTCAATATTGCAAAACGAATTGATGCGCACACGCGGGAATAGCACCGACTGAACCACAACCGAACCAGAAATAATGCAGCCGCCAGAAACCAAAGAGTTCAGCGTCATACCGTGGCTACCTGAGCGATCTTGCACAAACTTGGCTGGCGGCAGCGGTTCCATATGGGTTCGGATAGGCCATTCCTGGTCGTACATATCCAGCTCTGGAGTGACGGAGGCCAGGTCGAGGTTAGCTTTCCAATAGGCTTCCAGTGTCCCCACATCGCGCCAGTAAGGTTCTGCATTGGGATCAGACTGCACGCACGAAAGCGGGAATGGATGAGCAAAGGCAACACCAGATTTCATGACATTAGGGATGATATCTTTCCCGAAATCATGGCTTGAGGACTCGTCTATGTCGTCTGCTTCCAGCAGTTCGTAAAGGTAATCCGCGTCGAAAACGTAAATCCCCATGCTGGCCAGTGCTTTAGAATCGTCACCAGGCATTGACGGTGGATTAGCCGGTTTTTCAACGAATTCAATGATTTTCTCTTCGTTATCAACCGCCATGACACCAAATGCTGAGGCCTCATGCAGCGGAACAGGCATACATGCCACTGTACAGCGCGCACCTTTTTCCACATGGTCAATTAACATGCGCGAGTAGTCTTGCTTGTAGATATGGTCACCCGCAAGAATGACGACATACTCAGCTTTGTAGCGACGAATAATATCGAGGTTTTGCGTGACTGCATCAGCCGTCCCGCGATACCAGTTTTCACCGTGTACGCGCTGCTGTGCCGGGAGCAAATCAACAAACTCGTTCATCTCTTCGCTGAAGAAAGACCAGCCACGCTGAATATGTTGAATCAGGGTATGTGACTGATATTGGGTAATCACGCCAATGCGGCGGATACCCGAGTTAATACAATTCGATAGTGCAAAATCGATGATTCGAAACTTGCCACCAAAGTGGACGGCAGGCTTGGCACGCGTTGAGGTTAAATCTTTCAATCGGGTACCGCGCCCACCAGCCAGAATCAGGGCTACAGATTTATTTGGCAGTTGCCTTGCCAACATCAGAGGATCATTCTTATCAAGCCTAACCATGACTGACTCCTTTTTTATGACTTCTGGAAGACGCATACACCGTGCGCAGGACCATGCCATACAGCCATTACCACCGGGTTGTCCTCACCGGCAAACGGAGGAATGGCGCGCCACTCCCCTTCGGGTAGTACTATTTCAGCCACTTCTTCGGTCGCGTTGATCGTAATGAGCCAACGTTCAGAAAGCTGGATTTGAAGGCGATGAATGCCTTTTTCCCACTCGTCAGCGTTAAGAGGCTGAGCCTCTTTATTCCACCAACGGACATTTTCATCGCCTCCCTCCCACCAGACGTTTTGGGTTAATGCCGGAATCATCTTGCGTAGATGAATCAATGCCGCGGTAAATGTGGTTAAGCCATCGTTACAATTTTCCCAGTCAAGCCAGGTCAGTTGGTTGTCCTGACAATAGGCATTGTTGTTACCGTGCTGGCTATGACCATGTTCGTCACCCGCCAAAAGCATCGGTGTACCCTGAGAAAGCAGTAATAATGTGAGCAAGGCATGAACACTGTCGCGCCGCCGCTCTTTGATATTCAGTGAGGCTTCAATCCCTTCAAAACCATAGTTATTACTGTAGTTGTTTTGCGTGCCATCACGGTTGTCTTCACCGTTCGCTTCATTGTGTTTATGGTTAAAGCTGACACAATCGCGCAACGTGAAGCCGTCGTGGGCAGTGATTAAATTGACGCTAGTTGAAGGCCTGCGTTCTCCACGACGATAGACATCGCTGGAACCGGCAAAGCGGCAAGCAAATCCTCCCAACGATAAATCCTGTTGTAACCAGAAACGTCGCATGCCATCGCGAAAATGATCATTCCATTCTGCAAATAGGGGTGGATAGTTACCGACCTGGTATCCGCCCGGACCAATATCCCACGGTTCAGCAATCAGCTTTATCTGCGACAAAACAGGATCATTTTTGATCGCTTCAAACAGCGGCGCATCCTGGCGGAATTCCGGCGTACGTCCCATTATTGAGGCTAAATCAAAGCGAAAACCATCGATATGGCAGCTATCTACCCAATAACGGAGGCAATCCACTATCTGAGCGACCACGCCAGGAGTGCTCAAATTCAACGTGTTACCACAACCTGTCCAGTTCTGGTAATCACCGTTTTCCATTAACCAATAATAGCTACAGTTGTCGATTCCGCTTAGGGAGAGGGTTGGGCCATCGCGATCCAATTCAGCACTGTGGTTCAGGACAATATCGAGGATCACCTCGATACCCGCTTCGTGCAGTGCTTTTACAGCGCCACGGAATTCATTGGCGGCCACCAGCGGATCCTGATTCACCGCGTAGTAACTTTCAACGGCGTACAGCGCACGGGGGTTGTAGCCCCAATAGTTACTTAGCCCTAATTGGGCGATGCGTGGCTCGGTAACAAAATGCGCCACCGGTAACAGTTCAAGCGCCGTTATTCCTAAGCGTTTGAAATAGTTAATCATCACCGGATGCCCCAAAGCCGCATAAGTGCCACGCAGTTCTTCAGGAATGGCAGGATGAAGCACCGTCAGGCCACGAACATTTGCTTCATAAATAACCGTGTCGCCCCACGGGGTGTGCAGAGGTACGTCGTCTTCCCAGTCGAATTTATCCCGCACCACGACGCATTTCGCCATGTGCGGGGCGCTGTCTTCCAGGTTGGGTTCGTCGTATCCACCGTGAAGATGCGGGTGGTCGGCTGCCCCGCCAATCACGACGCGGGCACAAGGATCTAACAGCAGTTTTGCAGGGTTAAAACGATGGCCGTTTTGCGGATCCCACGGCCCATGCACACGATAACCGTATTTCAAACCTGGTTTGGCATCAGGTAAATACCCGTGCCAGATGTCACCGGTGCGTACGGGTAAGTCGTAACGTAGCTCGTGCCCGTGCTCGTCGAACACACACAGTTCGACTTTATGGGCATTGGCGGAAAACAGGGTGAAATTCACCCCTTTCCCATCGTAGTACGAGCCATAAGGCGCGGAATTCCCGGCTCTGAGTAGTGTCATTCACCCTCCCTCACCAGCCAGATGGTAGAAAGCGGTGGTAACGTCAGGCTCAGAGAATGTTCTCGCCCATGGCTTGGGATCTCATCACTGCGTACCGACCCACTGTTCCCAGTATTGCTGCCGTGATAGTGCATGGAGTCAGTATTAAGCTCTTCGCGCCAACGGCCTGGCTGGTTAATACCGAACCGGTAGTTGTAGCGCGGCACTGGAGTAAAGTTACTGGCGATAATGATTTCATTGCCGTTCGAATCACGGCGCACGAAGATAAATACCGAGTTAACGTTGTCTTCAACCACCAGCCACTCGAAACCATAGCTGTCAAAATCCAGCTCGTGCATCGCAGCATGATGGCGATAAGTCCGGTTTAAATCGCGCACCAGACGTTTCACGCCGTGGTGCCAGTTGTCGCCACCTTCCAGCAGGTGCCAGTCGAGGCTACTGTCGTGGTTCCACTCCCGGCCTTGTGCGAATTCGTTGCCCATAAACAATAATTTCTTGCCCGGGAATGCCCACATCCAGCCGTAGTAAGCACGCAGGTTGGCAAATTTTTGCCATGCATCGCCCGGCATGCGGTCGAGAATAGATTTTTTACCGTGAACGACTTCATCGTGCGACAACGGTAGAACGAAGTTTTCGGTGCCGTTGTACAACATGCCGAAGGTCATTTGTTCGTGGTGATACTGGCGATGCACCGGGTCGAGTTTCATGTAGTTGAGCGTGTCGTGCATCCAGCCCAGGTTCCATTTAAACCAAAAACCCAACCCGCCCATCGACGCAGGACGTGAAACGCCTGCAAAGTCAGTCGACTCTTCTGCCATCGTCACCGCACCTGGTGTCTGCTCGCCGATAATGCGGTTGGTGTTACGCAAGAATTCGATGGCTTCGAGGTTTTCGCGCCCGCCTTTATCGTTCGGGATCCACTCACCTGGCTGGCGGCTGTAATCGCGGTAAATCATCGACGCCACCGCATCGACGCGTAATCCGTCAATACCGAAACGCTCAATCCAGTACAGCCCATTACCCACCAGATAGTTGCTGACTTCACGCCGTCCATAGTTGTAAATCAGCGTGTTCCAGTCCTGGTGATAACCTTCACGGGGGTCGCCGTGTTCATAAAGCGAAGTGCCGTCGAATTTCGCCAGACCCGAGTCATCCGTCGGGAAGTGGCCAGGCACCCAATCCAGCAGCACGTTCAAGCCCGCAGCATGTGCAGCATTGATAAAGAAACGGAAGTCTTCACGCGTACCGAAGCGGCGGGTTGGCGCATACAGCCCTTGTGGCTGGTAACCCCAACTGCCATCGAACGGGTGTTCGTTAATCGGCATCAGTTCGATGTGTGTAAAGCCCATCTCTTTCACGTATGGCACCAGTTGATCCGCGAGTTCACGGTAGCTGAGCCAGAAGTTATTTTCGGTATGGCGACGCCACGACCCGAGATGCACTTCGTAAATTGAAATCGGCTGGTCGAAGCCATTGGCACGCTGGCGTGCAGGGCTGAGCGTGGTTTTATCCGGCAAACCGCAAATCAGCGAGGCCGTTTCTGGCCGCATTTGCGACTCAAACGCATACGGGTCAGCCTTCAGGCGCAAATGCCCGTCGGTATCAATGAGTTCGAATTTGTATAACTGCCCAGGATGAGCGCCGGGAATGAAAAGCTCCCAGATCCCGCTTTCGCGGCGCAAACGCATCGGATGGCGACGGCCATCCCAATAGTTAAACTGGCCGACGACGGAGACACGGCGGGCGTTAGGCGCCCAAACGGAAAAACGTGTCCCGGTGACACCATCCATCGTGTCGGCGTGAGCACCGAGTGTTTCGTAAGGACGTAAATGCGTACCTTCGGACAATAACCAGCTATCGACGTCCTGGATTAGCGGCCCAAAGCGGTAAGGATCATCAATGAGATTTTCATGGCCATGCCACATGACAGCCAGTTGATAACGGAAAGGATTTTTACGACGGGGGATGACCCCACAAAAGAAACCACGCGAATCAATGCACTCTAATTTACCGACCTTACCCCCGGTTTTTGGCTCGATAACCCACACTTCGGTAGCGTCGGGTAACAGGGCACGAACTTCCAGCCCGGCTTCTGTTTTATGCATTCCAAGCAAGGAAAAAGGATCAGCAAAATGACCCGCAATCAGCGCATTTATCACGTCTTTTTCTGGATGAACAGACATGGCACTCGTCCTGTTTTTTATGTCTCATCCCGGCGCAACACTGACACGCTCAGATGAAAATTATCATTGACCTAACAGGCAGCGTAAATGTACTCCTGTCAGCTGCTCCGCCCAATAACCCCTCACGACAGTTTTCACCGTCCTGAATAAAGCATAGCCAACGTACTGTTTTACTCCCGAAAAAATAAAAAGAATGTCATACGCTCCATGTATGACGCGAAAAAAAAGGGGCTGCAATGCCCCTTGTGTAAATAAGTGTACTTATGCGAGCAAGCGCAACATTCTACGCAACGGTTCTGCAGCACCCCACAAAAGCTGGTCACCCACCGTGAACGCTGAAAGGAACTCAGGGCCCATGTTGAGCTTACGCAGACGACCGACTGGCGTGGTCAGCGTGCCGGTAACCGCCGCAGGTGTCAGTTCGCGCAGGGTGATGTCACGATCGTTCGGCACCACTTTCGCCCACTCGTTATGCCCGGCCAGCATCTCTTCGATGGTTGGCAGCGAGACATCTTGTTTCAGTTTGATGGTAAATGCCTGGCTGTGGCAGCGCAGCGCGCCAACACGGACACACAAACCATCAACCGGGATAATGCTGCCGGTATTCAGGATCTTGTTGGTTTCAGCCTGGCCTTTCCACTCTTCGCGGGTTTGGCCGTTATCGAGCTGCTTGTCGATCCACGGGATCAAGCTCCCCGCCAATGGCACGCCAAAATTATCGGTTGGCAAGCTGCCGCTACGGGTCAAATCGGTAACTTTGCGTTCAATATCCAGAATCGCGGAAGCAGGGTTTGAAAGCTCAGTCGCAACGTGATTGTGCAATTGGCCCATCTGGCTCAACAGTTCACGCATATGACGCGCACCGCCACCAGATGCCGCTTGATAAGTCGCAACAGATACCCAATCCACCAGGTCGTTTGCAAACAGGCCGCCCAGAGACATCAGCATCAGGCTGACCGTACAGTTGCCACCGACAAAGGTTTTCACGCCGTTGTTCAGACCTTCCTGAATAACGTGTTGGTTAATCGGGTCGAGAATAATAATCGCGTCATCTTTCATTCGCAGTGAAGAAGCCGCGTCAATCCAGTAACCTTGCCAACCGCTTTCACGAAGCTTTGGATAGATTTCATTGGTATAATCGCCGCCCTGGCAAGTAATGATAATGTCCAGCGCCTTCAGCGCTTCCAAATCATATGCGTCTTGCAACGTGCCATTGTTTTGGCCTGCAAAAGACGGAGCTGCGAGACCTAACTGGGAAGTAGAGAAGAAAACCGGACGAATGGCGTCAAAATCGCGCTCCTCAACCATGCGTTGCATGAGAACGGAACCGACCATACCGCGCCAACCGACAAAACCAACATTTTTCATAGCGACTAATCCTGCAAGGGTGTGTGCATTGTGTGCATTTACTGGAACATGCGTCCACATTACAAAATGCTGCCAAAGTCGCAAGTTAAATTAATCAATGATATGCAAGCGATTAGAAATACAGCTTATTAATGAAGATATTATTAATTAGAGAACACCATTCATGACTGAAATTATTTCTGCGGCAGTACTGTTAATCCTGATTATGGACCCATTAGGAAACCTGCCGATTTTTATGTCAGTGCTCAAGCACACAGAGCCGAAGCGCCGCCGGAAGATAATGATCCGCGAGCTACTTATCGCACTGATAATTATGCTTATTTTCTTATTTGCAGGGGAAAAAATTCTCGCGTTTCTTAATCTTCGCGCAGAAAGTGTCTCTATTTCCGGCGGGATAATTCTGTTCCTGATTGCCATTAAAATGATTTTCCCAAGCCATGAAGGGAATGCCTCTGGCCTGCCTGCGGGTGAAGAGCCGTTTATCGTGCCGCTGGCGATCCCGCTGGTTGCCGGGCCAACGCTACTGGCAACTTTAATGCTGTTATCGCACCAGTACCCGAATCAAATGGGGCATTTAGTCATCGCGCTGTTGCTTGCCTGGGGTGGAACCGTGGCGATTTTGCTGCAATCGTCGTTGTTCTTGCGTTTGCTGGGTGAGAAAGGTGTGAACGCGCTGGAACGTTTAATGGGCCTGGTGCTGGTGATGCTGGCAACCCAAATGTTCCTCGATGGCCTTCGGGTTTGGATGAAGGGCTAAGTTTATCCTCCCCTCTCCACAAGGAGAGGGGGTAAGACCCACATTAAAGCCATACCATAAGAAAAACCGCCCTTGTTTGAACTGCACCCCAAAAGTTGGATCCCCAACTGATTAAGGTGCAGTTTTTTATGAGCAAGTATTCTGTCAGCTTCAAGCTTGAGGTCGTGCAGCACTATCTTTCCGGACCGGAAGGGTACAAGGCGACAGCAAAACGTTTTGGTATCGATCACAGTGCCGTTCGTAAGTGGTCTGCTGCCTTTGGCGGTTTTTCTTATGGTATGGACGCTTAAAAAAAGAAGAAGATGCCTGTTTTATATTCAATCGCTTTATTAAGCTGCGAAAGGAATCCTTGTACGGCCTCATCCTCACTTGAGGAATATTCCTTATCAGCAAATAACTTTGCTTTCTCCAGGTTTTCGATACCCGTTAATTTTTCGTCTTCATATTCATCAATATTGATATCGAATAACGTATTCATTAACCCAATTAATCCGATGGATACCAGCGTGTTGTATTGCTCATCGCTGATTGTGAAGTCGATAAGCTCACCTTCAGCATTGTCGCAGTAATCAAGTTTATCCATAGCCTCCGGGCTAACGGGTACTGAGATATATTTCATTTATTCACCCCCCAAAATATTGAAGTGAGTGACTTCATTATACTCACTTTGAGTCCTTCCAATTTGCTTACCAGCTTCCAGAAGCTTATTGTTCGGGATATTCCCGTCCAGGTCGAGATAAGTTCTCTTACCCGGTAATGA
>NZ_DATERI010000168.1:0-27354 GCF_035271705.1 Buttiauxella sp. | reverse complement strand
GGGCGAGTGGTTAAAACCCGTGTTTGCCTCACTTGATGAGAAAACGCTGCAACAACTTAACGCCAGCATTGCAGTGGAAGGCTTGGATGCTAAAAAAGTGGCCGCTGATTACCTGAAGCAAAAAGGCTTCGTGAAGTAGGTCGCCTTCTTGTGGTGGATGTCGCTTACGCTAATCCCCCCTACGAAAGCTGTTTCTAACAGGATGTCTGTTTGTTCAAAATTCATAATCGTGTCCTGCTGCTACTGGTGACTTTGCTGGTGGTGGCGGGCGCGGGATTACCCTTTGTCAACTTCGCACCCAATCGCCTGGTCTCTGGAGAGTCTGTTGCGCTTAGCCAACTCCCAGCACATGCCTGGCTGATTCTCTCTGTTCCGGTTTTCATTCTGGGGTGCCTGACGCTACTGCCATGTCGGCCACCCGCATTGGTGTCGACGTTGCTGGTGGGCGAGCTAACGTTTATCGCTATCTTGTTGGTCATGGGGCGCACGGCAACACAATTTGCCGAGCAGGGCAGTGCACTGGCGCGTACGTCGCCAGGGAGCGGGCTGTGGTTATCGTTAACGCTCTGCCTGTTACTGTGTGCCGATGCCATCAGCCGCCTGACGCCCAAAGCGCTCTGGCGTTTATTGCTGAATCTACAAATCTGGATTGTGCCGGTGGCGCTGTTGTGGAGCGGGTATTTTGACTCACTCTCGTTGCTAAAAGAGTATGCCAATCGTCAGGACGTGTTTGATGACTCACTGTCTCGTCATCTGGCTTTACTTTTGGGGACGTTATTGCCCGCGTTGGCGATTGGCGTGCCGTTGGGTGTGCTGTGTTATCACCGTCCAGGCTGGCAGTCCTCGGTATTTTCAGTGCTCAATGTGATTCAAACGGTGCCTTCGGTGGCATTGTTCGGTTTGTTAATCGCGCCGCTGTCGGGGCTGGTCAAACTCGCTCCATGGCTGGGTTCCATTGGTGTGAGCGGGATTGGCGCCACACCGGCGTTAATTGCGTTGGTGCTGTACGCGCTGTTGCCGTTGGTACGCGGTGTGGTGGCGGGGTTGCAGCAAGTTCCGCGCAATATTATTGAAAGTGCTGAAGGCATGGGCATGTCGCGTTGGCAGATTTTCTGGCAGGCCGAAGTGCCGCTGGCGCTGCCGGTTTTATTACGCAGCCTGCGGGTCGTCTGTGTGCAAACAATTGGCATGACAGTCATCGCCGCCCTGATTGGTGCCGGTGGCTTCGGGGCGATTATCTTCCAGGGACTGCTCAGTAGCGCGCTGGATTTGGTGTTGCTGGGTGTTATCCCGGTTATCGCGCTGGCGGTCATGCTGGACGCATTTTTTAAACTGTTTATCTCATTACTTGAGGAAAAACAGCCATGATTGAATTTGAACAGGTCAGCAAGTCCTTCCAGGGTAAGGCGGCAGTCAGCGACTTGTCACTCCATATCAAGGAAGGGGAGTTTGCGGTGCTGATTGGCACCTCGGGTTGTGGAAAATCCACCACCCTGAAAATGATTAATCGCCTGATTGAGCATGATAGCGGGCGTATTCGTTTTGCAGGAGAAGAGATCCGCAATTTTGACGCCAAAGCCCTGCGTCGCCGCATGGGTTATGCGATTCAGTCTATCGGCCTGTTTCCCCACTGGAGTGTTGCCCAGAATATCGCGACCGTGCCGCAGTTGCTGAAATGGCCGAAAGCGCGAATCAATGCACGTATTGACGAATTACTGGATTTACTCGGCCTTGATACGACGCAATTTCGTGACCGCTATCCGCATCAACTTTCAGGAGGGCAGCAGCAACGTGTCGGTGTGGCACGTGCGCTGGCAGCTGATCCGGAAGTGTTGTTGATGGACGAGCCTTTTGGTGCGCTTGACCCGGTGACTCGTGGTGCGCTGCAACAAGAAATTATTCGTATCCATCAGTTACTTGGGCGCACCATTGTGCTGGTGACACATGACATAGATGAAGCGCTGAAGCTGGCTGACCGAATTGTGCTGATGGATAACGGGCAGGTGGTCCAGCAAGGTACGCCGCTGGAATTATTAACACGACCGGCAACAGATTTCGTGCGTGATTTCTTTGGCCGCAGCGAGCTTGGCGTGCGGCTGTTGTCACTCCGCCTGGTGGCCGATCGGGTGCGCATCGAGGAACGAATAGCAGGCGAGCCTATCAGCGAAACATTAAGCCTGCGCGAGGCATTGTCGTTGTTTGTCGATCGCCAGTGCCAGCAATTGCCCGTGGTGAACCAGCGTGGTGAACCTTCCGGTGTCTTGCATTTTAGTGATTTGATTCAGGGTGAAAAAATGCAGGGTGAAACAGTATGGGGTGAAAAAGTGGGGAGCGAAAATGCGCCTGCTTCGTGATCCGCTACTGTGGTTAATTGCGGTGTTTATTGCATTGTTAGTCGCGATGCCGCATAGCGGCCCTGTATTCAGCTGGCTTTTCCCTGAACAGGAAAGGCCGCTCTATCAGCAAGACAGTTTTGTGGCGCTGGCACTAAAACATTTCATGCTGGTGGGGATTTCCAGTCTGGTCGCCATTGTGGTGGGTATGGGGCTGGGTATCGCGGTGACCCGTCCGGCAGGGCTTGAGTTTCGTTCTCTGGTTGAAACGATAACCGCCGCAGGGCAGACTTTTCCGCCGGTCGCTGTGCTGGCGATTGCCGTTCCGGTGATGGGGTTTGGTCAACAACCCGCGATTATCGCTTTAGTGTTGTACGGCCTGCTGCCGATTTTACAGGGAACGTTAGCGGGAATGGGGGCGGTTCCAGAGGCGACAAAAGAGATTGCGTTGGGGGCTGGAATGAGCCGCTGGCAAATGCTGTGGAAAGTTGAATTACCCCTCGCAGCACCAGTGATTCTGGCGGGGATACGGACTTCGGTAATCATTAATATCGGTACCGCGGCGATTGCTTCGACCGTGGGGGCCAGCACCCTGGGCTCGCCGATAATCATCGGATTGAGCGGCTTTAACACCGCCTATGTGATTCAAGGGGCTTTACTGGTTGCGTTGGCGGCTGTGGTGATTGACCGCCTGTTTGAGCGCCTGTTACGTTACATCACGCGCCATGAAGGATGACGATATAGCCTACCAGCATTACGCCGCCTATCCCGCCGATAGCCATGACCAACATACCGCCCACCAGGGCAATTTTACTCAGTTTCATCTTCGCTCCATATATTCTTCCCGCCTGGCTGCAACTCGAATGCTAACGGGTGTAGATGGCTGATTATAAGATGAAGCAGGGATGTTAATGAACCATTAAGTTTGTCTTATGCGTGTTGAGTTGAGTGCCCATTACCCTTCAGCGGGAAGATAGGTAACCCTTCGCAGCGCCAGAGTTCCAGTTGGTCGAGCTGACTATGGGTCGGCAAATCGCCACACCAAACCAATAATGTTTGTTGGGCGAAAAGCTCAGGGCGCAACTGATGCAGCGGATGCGCTAACACATCCACGCGCCAACCCTGTTGTACTGCCACCCATGCCTCCATCCACAAACGGGTGGTGTCAGGTGTATCCCATCCTACTAGTAACGCATCTTTACCACTGCGTTTGCGCGCCGAGGCCAGACACACCGCAATGTAACTGATCAGTGCACCATCGAGCAGGCTGAGTAGGGTATTAAGTGTGACTTGCTGGCATTGCAGACGGCGGCGCAGTGGAGTGTAGAGCTGGTTAACGAGGGTTTCTGCTGGATAATCGCGGCCAATGTCGGCAATCCAGGCGCGTAATCGGTTTGGGCTGCCAGCTTGTAAATGCTCAAGCAACAGTTCCTGGCGTTCACGCCAGCCGCTTTCTTGATCCTGAAGCTCGTCACTCAATAAGGTTTTCACCTTGCTAACCTGAACACCGTTTTCAATCCAGTGTTTGATTTCACGGATACGTTCGATGTCGGCATCGTCAAACAATCGATGGCCGCCATCCGTACGCTGTGGCTTGAGCAACCCGTAACGCCGTTGCCAGGCACGCAACGTTACGGGATTGATGTCACAAAGCACAGCGACTTCACCAATAGTATAAAGCCCCATATTATCCCCACAGTCTATCCGGGATGCCCCCGTATAACTGTAGTCAGTTGCAAAGACTCTGTGTAATTTTTAGTTACATGGGGCAACTAATTTTATTAATCTTCGAAATACCAATAACCTTGGTTAACCAGTTCGGTTAAGACGTTAATAAATTCTGGATTCTGCAAGGCATCACCCAGTTCCGCCTGACCCAGTGTGGTGTAACGGCACAGTGCATCAGCGGCCTGTGGAACCGGCGTTTCCATCGCTTCGCTGTTGACAAAGAACACACCATCCACATTCAGTACGCGCAGCCCGCTTAACCGCGTCAGGCTTTCTCCACCGAGTAACGCATCGAGAATTTCATCTTGCTGATATGGCGGTTCTGCTGGCGCAACGTCCAATTCATGACGTGGAGTGGTGATGAAACGGCCAAACCATTGCTTGAAATCTTCCGGCTGGCTAATCACTTCCATCATCATGTCGCGCAGGCGAGTCAGCTCGTAGCCTTCAACTTTGCCTGGATGCTCACGGCAGGTTAAATCAGGATCGTTATAGTGCTCACCACCCAGATCGTTTTCCAGCGCGTAATCCGCAAAGCTGCTGATCAAATCGCGGCCATTTGGCCCACGGAAGCCCACGGAATAGTTGAGTGCGGTTTCATGAGTGAAGCCATCATGCGGGAAACCTGGCGGAATATACAGAATGTCGCCAGGTTCAAGGTCTTCATCAATGATGGGTTCAAACGGATCAACGTGCAGCAACGCGGGATGTGGACAGAACTGGCGCATTGGCAGTTTGTCACCCACACGCCAGCGGCGGCTACCCATGCCCTGGATAATAAACACATCATATTGATCGATATGTGGGCCAACGCCACCACCCGGTACTGAGAAGGAGATCATCAGATCATCCAGACGCCAGTCCGGTAACACACGGAACGGGCGCACCAGTTCAGCAGACGGCGCATGCCAGTGGTTCACCGCTTGCGCAAGCAAGGACCAGCCTGTTTCGCCCAAATCATCAAAATGTTCGAAAGGCCCGTTGGCAGCTTGCCATTGACCATTGGTATGACTGACTAACCGGCTATCCACCTCTGCTTCCATAGCAAGACCGGCTAATTCATCCGGCGTAATGGGATCGACAAAATTAGGAAACGCATTTTTCAAAATAACGGGCTTTTTCTGCCAGTATTTCGCCATAAACTCAGGCCAGTCTAAATTAAGTTGATAATCCATTTTTGATACCAGTGGGGGATAAACGGTCTCGATTATAGAGAACGTCGCCCGTTGACCGCCTTGTCATGCGTCAAGGCTTGCTCATACCGAATCAGAAAAAACAATACAGCCATGCTGCAAAAAGTGGGAGAATAGTGGCTGTTTATACAGTAAAAGTGGTTTTTATGGCCTTGTCCTCCGCGCAAAAAGCGCAAATCGCCGCCTGGTATAAGGCGCTACAGCAACAGATCCCGGACTTTATTCCGCGCCCACCGCAACGGCAAATGATTGCCGAAGTGGCGAAAACGCTCGCGGGTGATGAGGGGCGTCATCTGGCGATTGAGGCACCTACTGGTGTGGGGAAAACCCTTTCTTACCTGATCCCAGGGATCGCCATCGCGCGTGGTGAGCAGAAAACGTTAGTGGTCAGCACTGCCAACGTCGCCCTACAGGATCAGATATTTAGTAAAGATTTACCGCTGCTGCGCAAAATTATTCCCGATCTGAAATTTACCGCCGCCTTTGGGCGCGGGCGCTATGTGTGTCCACGAAACCTTGCAGCTCTTGCCTCGGATAATCTGGCTCAGGGTGATTTGCTGGCTTTTCTGGAAGATGAGATGGCGCCAACCAGCAAAGATGAACAGCAGCGCTGCACAAAACTGAAAACCGATCTCGACGGCTACAAATGGGACGGGCTGCGCGACCATACCTCGCAGTCAATTGATGACGATTTGTGGCGACGCATGAGCACCGATAAAGCCAGTTGCCTTGGCCGCAATTGCCACTGGTATCGAGAATGCCCGTTCTTTGTGGCGCGGCGTGAAATTGACGATGCCGAAGTGGTGGTGGCCAATCACGCGCTCGTCATGGCTGCCATGGAAAGTGATGCGGTTTTGCCAGATGCAAAAAACCTGCTGCTGATTTTAGACGAAGGTCACCATTTGCCGGATGTCGCCCGCGACGCGCTGGAAATGAGCGCTGAAATCACTCCAGGCTACAGCCGTTTGCAATTTGATCTGTTCACTAAACTGGTGGAAACCTGCATGGCGCAGTTCCGCCCGAAAAGCCCGCCACCGCTAACGGCACCAGAACGTTTGACCAACCATTGCGATGAAATCTACGAATTACTGAGTTCGTTTAACAGCATTGTGTCGTTGTGGTTACCGGGTGAACTGGAAGCTGAGCATCGTTTTGAAATGGGCGTTTTGCCCGATGAAATCATGGCAATGTGTAAGCGCCTGGCGAAGCTAATGGAAGGGCTGCGCAGCCTGGCGGAAGCGCTGCTTAACGATCTCAGTGAAAAAACCGGTACCCACGATATCGTGCGATTGCACCGCGCGTTGTTGCATATGAACCGCGCATTGGGGTATTTCGAAACCCAGAGCAAACTGTGGCGGCTCTCGGCAATGGAACAGGCATCGGGTGCCCCCGTCTCAAAATGGGTGTCGCGTGATATTCGTGAAGGGCAACCGCATCTGTTCTTCCACTGCGTGGGTATCCGCGTAAGTGATCAGCTCGAAAAACTGCTGTGGCGCAATGTGCCGCACGTGATCGTGACATCGGCCACGCTGCGTTCGCTGAATAAATTCGACCGCTTGAAAGAGATGAGCGGGCTTGACGAAAACGCGGGCGATCGTTTTATTGCGCTGGATTCACCGTTTAATCATGTCGAGCAGGGAAAGCTGGTTATCCCGCAGTTGACGGTTGAACCGACGATGGAAAACGAAGCGCAGCATCTGGCTGAAATGGCCGCGTTTTTCCGTGCTGAATTGGCAAAAGGCGAACATAAAGGCATGCTGGTGCTGTTTGCCAGTAACCGGGCGATGCAGGTATTCCTGACGCATGTCACTGATCTGCGTCTGACCCTGTTAGTGCAGGGCGACCAGCCACGTTATCGCCTCGTGGAAACGCACCGTAAACGCGTTGAACAAGGCGAAACCAGTGTGCTGGTTGGCTTACAATCTTTTGCTGAGGGCCTCGATTTAAAGGGCGATTTACTCAGCCAGGTGCATATCCACAAAATCGCATTTCCGCCCATTGACAGCCCTGTGGTGGTCACCGAAGGCGAGTGGTTAAAAACCCTGAAACGCTATCCTTTTGAAGTACAGAGTTTACCGAGCGCTTCATTTAATCTTATTCAACAAGTAGGGCGTTTAATTCGTAGCCACGGCTGTTATGGTGAGGTGGTCATTTATGACCGACGGTTGTTGACCAAAAATTATGGTCAGCGTTTACTGGGTGCATTGCCAGTATTTCCAATAAGCCAACCTGAAGCGCCAGCGGCTAAACTGATTGATACCACACCGAAAAAGACCACGGTGCGGCGCAAACGTACCAGTAAGAAATAGAAAGGAGACTCTGAGTGGACTACCGTAAGATCATTAAAGAAGTCGGGCGTGGTAAGAACCATGCACGCGATTTGGATTTTGACACCGCTCGTGGCTTATATGCTCATATGCTCAGAGGTGAAGTGCCGGAACTGGAACTCGGCGGTGTGCTGATTGCGCTGCGTATCAAAGGTGAAGGTGACGCAGAAATGCTGGGCTTTTATGACGCAATGAAGCATCACCTGATCTCCCTGACGCCACCGGTTAATAAGCCGATGCCTATCGTTATTCCTTCTTATAACGGTGCACGCAAACAAGCCAACCTGACACCGTTGCTGGCGATGTTACTCAACCGCCTCGGTTTTCCGGTGGTAGTGCATGGTGTAAGCCATGATCCAACGCGCGTTTTAACAGAAACGATTTTTAAGCTGATGGATATTGAGCCGACGCTGCATGCGGGTCAGGCGCAAGCCCAGTTGGATACACATCATCCGGTCTATATCCCAATCAGTGCGCTTTGCCCGCCAATGGAAGAGCAGCTCGCCATGCGCTGGCGGATGGGCGTGCGCAATAGCGCCCACACGCTCGCCAAACTGGCCACACCGTTTGAAGAAGATGCTGCGCTGCGTCTGGCAAGCGTTTCACATCCTGAATATGTCCCGAAAGTGGCAAAATTCTTTGCTGATATTGGTGGGCGCGGTTTGTTGATGCACGGTACGGAAGGGGAAGTGTATGCCAATCCGCAACGCTGCCCGCAGATTACGCTTATCGACACATTAGGCACGCGCATAGTCAGCGAGCGTCAAACGGAAGTCAGTGACGAAGAAGTGGTGCTGCCTGTCGGGAAAGATCCGGAAGTGACAGCCCGCTGGATTGAACGCTGCGTTGCAGGCGTGGAACCTATTCCGGACTCATTGAAAACACAAATGGCTTGTTGCCTGTTGGCGACCGGTGAAGTTGCAACCCTTGAGGATGGCTTAACCCGCGTGAATCAGGTCTTCTGACTCGTGACTGTTTAACGGGAAAGAGGCAAAAAAAAGCCCGCGGTAAATGGCCGCGGGCAACAAGGGTCATACAGGGTGGAGCAGTGCTCCAAAACAATGAGAAGTCATACCGGGCAGTAGAGCAGGATTACTTGTAGATAACCGCAGTACCACTCATTTTGCCGTTGGTGTTAGCAGAAGTGATTGAATACGCTGTTGCGCCTGCAGCTTGTGCTTTTTCAGCCAGTTTTGCTTCCAGGCCGTCAAGAGTTGTTGCGTCGTCTGCTGAAACCACGCCTACTTTGTTTAAGTTCTGAGCTTCAACAGGATTGATAGATTGTACAGCGAACGCGCCGAAAGAAAGAGTAGAAAGGGCGATGGCGGCTACAGCATATTTGATGGTTTTCATAGTTAATTTCTCGCAGGTTATTCTGTTTAAGGTGACGTTGTTCCGTCGATGTGATTATGGTCACACTTTTGAGCAGAATAATAAATCGAATAGAATTGACCGCCTTGTTCAAAAAATTTGAATTAGAGTTAACTCATTGAAAACAAAAATGATTAGCTTGCGAATTATTGTTGCGCTTTGTATATCCTTGTCTCCTCTTTGTATACCGCATCTATTGCTACTTTTTTTGTCAAAAAATAAAACGGCCTCCTGATAGGGAAGCCGTTATTACAAATACCCCGGGGACAAACTATTCATACTATTTATAAATAGTCGCGGTTCCAAACATGCGTTCGTCACCGCTGGCAGAGTTAACCACAAAACCTTTTGCACCTTGTTCTTTCGCTTTCTCTCCAAGCTTAGCTTGTAGATCGTCAAGATTTGCCGCGCCAGAGACAGAAACCGTGCCAGCCGGGCGAAGTTGACTGGTGTTGACTTCAGAGAGTGGGTCAGCGGCCAGAGAAGCAAACGGTAATGCCGTAAGGGTGACAACCGCAGAAAAATACAGCCATTTTTTCATAATCACATCCTCTCACTTTAGGGGTGCTGGTTAAAAAAACACCAGCATTAAAAGTGTAGGTGTAATGCAGTAATTAAAAGGCGCAAAAAACTGATGAACTTAAGCTCATTTTTTGAACAACATTACTTGACGAAATTCTTACAAATCATATGGATACAGGCTCATGATTTCGTTGGTTTTATCGTGCGTCGGGGCGAGTTAAGTCAAAACGATGGGCTTCATCAATGGTGTAATAAGCCGATGGCCCGCCTGCGCGCAGCACCGGTTTTGCCAGTGCGGTCTGGTAAATGCCCTCTTTAAGCAGGGATTCATCAATGTGAACCGCCACAACTTCCCCTAACACAAGCCAGCTATTGATAGCCGTCCCGTCAGCACCGGTTAGCTGAATACATTGAGACAAGCGGCACTCGAAATTGACCGGACTTTCTGCCACCAGACTGGCTTTGACTTTCCGTCCTGCCACCGCCGTCAACCCGGCACGGGTAAATTCATCTTCACCGTGGGGGAGGGAGGCAGAGGTTTCATTCATCTGTTCGGCCAATTCACGCGTCGTCAGGTTCCAGACGAACTCTTTGGTCTCAAGAATATTTTGTACGCTGTCTTTCCAGCCGCTGCTGGCGAAACCAATAATCGGTGGGCGATAATTAAAACAGTTAAAGAAACTGTACGGCGCCAGATTGCGCTGACCTTGCTGATTGTAAGAAGCAATCCAGCCAATAGGGCGAGGGCCGATAATGGCGTTCAACGGGTCGTGCGGCAAACCATGGCCGTCGGCAGGTTCGTAGTAATAGCGTTTCGCGGACATAAGACCTCATTCAGTGATGAAATTGGCGTGGCGTATTTACCCCGCAGGCTTCACAGAGTATCTTACGCGCCCACACAAGGAGAAGCCGAATGAAAACCCCTGCCACCACTAAACCGGGTTTGCACCCACGCAACCGTCATCGTAATCGTTATGATTTCCCGGCGCTGACGCAAAGCAGCCCGGCTCTGAGTGCGTTTTTACGCCCAGGCCCACATGGCGATACTACGGTTGATTTTGCCGACCCGTTGGCAGTTAAAGCGCTGAATCAGGCGTTGTTGGCGCATTTCTACGGTGTGAAACAGTGGGATATTCCAGAAGGTTTTCTTTGCCCTCCGGTGCCAGGGCGTGCCGATTATATTCATCATCTGGCGGATTTACTGGCAGAAGGCCACGATGGCGTGGTGCCTGCACAGGCTTCGATATTGGATGTCGGCGTTGGCGCGAACTGTATTTACCCACTTATCGGCCAACATGAGTACGGCTGGCGCTTTACTGGCACAGATGTGGATCCCGAAGCTGTGCGTAATGCGACAGCAATTATTGATGCAAATCCTGGCCTGTCGCGCTTGATTCGTGTGCGTCGCCAGAAAACGCCAACCGCAATTTTACCCGGCGTGATTCATAAGAATGAAATGTTTGATGCCACACTGTGTAATCCTCCGTTCCACGACTCAGCGCAAGCCGCACGCAGTGGCAGTGAGCGCAAACGCGTTAACCTCGGTCAGGACAAAGATGGTGCGTTGAATTTTGGTGGCCGTGAGCAAGAATTGTGGTGTGAAGGTGGCGAAGTGGCATTCGTTACTCAGATGGTTAACGAGAGCAAAGCGTTTGGCCGCCAGGTGCAGTGGTTCACTTCACTGGTGTCCCGAGGCGAAAACCTGCCGTTGATTTATCGCGTGTTGCAGGAAGCGGGTGTCGAAAAAGTCGTGAAAAAAGAGATGGCCCAGGGTCAGAAACAGAGCCGTTTCATTGCCTGGACCTTTATGAACGACGCACAGCGCGCTCGTTGGGCCGCTACGCGTTACAAATAGTTATACCGTAGGATTTGCAGGTGGCAGCATCCCCGCCGCTGCCTGCGAATCCTGTAGCGCCTGAGAGGCATCCGCCCCAGGCTGCATCACTTGCACCGTTTGCACTGGCGGACGAATGCCTGCCGCATCGAAGTGTTTCTTGACCATCCCATCTAATGCGAATCGCACCGACCACTGTTTTAGCGGCTGGGTGGTGAATGACACGCGCACCGTGAAGGCCTGATTGGTCAGCCCGACAATGCCTGCGAATGACGGCTCACCAATGACCAGCCTGCGAATCTCTTCTTGCTCCATCAACTCCTCAACCGCTTCTTTGAGGATACGATTGGCTTTATCGACATCTTCCTGGCGATCGACATCATAGTTCGCCACAAACGATCCAATGCCGCGGACAAAGTTTGCGAAGGTGGTTATCGAGGACCACGGAATAATGTGATAGGCCCCGGTGTCCTGGCGCACACCAACCGAACGAATCGACATGCGCTCGACACTGCCGGTAATCGGCCCGATGGTGACTAAATCTCCGGTATTCATTCCATTCTCAAACTGGATAAAGACGCCAGTAATAATATCTTTCACCAGTGTTTGTGCACCAAAACTGATGGCTAAACCTAGCGCGCCGGCACCGGCCAGCAATGGCGCAATGTTGACGCCAATCTCGGACAGCAAAATCATAATGGTAATGGTGCTAATCACCACCGCCAGTGCGTTTCGAAAGAGAGTCAGCAGCGTGCGAGTACGCGCACTGGGCATCGGACGGCCATGAATATCAGAAGCCAGGCGGTTTTCAATCAGGCTCGCCAGCAGCGTCCAGCCGACGGCGGAGAATAACAAGATAAGAACAATGCGGATCAGAATGTCGATGGTCTTCTCACCGGCATCGTTGGAGATCCACGCCCACAAATCAAACAAGTCCCAGGCATTCAGCAACATCATTACTGCGACGCAGACGGTCAGAATACGCGCCAGTTTTAAGGCGGCGGAAATCCAGCCATTCAACCGATTTTGCAGTTCGGGGTAGTGGCGTTGCACTTGCGGCGAGAGGGTGATGGTTTTTGCCAGCCACCGTGACAACATCCCCGAAATAAACGCAGCAATGCTGATAATGGCCAGGCTGTGCAGTGAGGCGGCCATCATCCATTTCAGGCTGTTGCCGGGGTCGAAGAGCGAGAAGAAAAACAGCACCACAAAATAGAGGCCAGCCAGCCAGTGCCAGACCAACGCGAACGCGCGAATAAACAGGCTAAAAAATGCCAGAGAATGATCGGCCAGTTGAATCAAACTTTGTTGAATTTGGCGCTTGTTATGAGCAATCAGATACAGCGCCCACAGCGTAATGCACAACATAAGGATAACGTTGGCGATGGCGCCCATTTGCACACTCACCTGATTGGAGATAATCGGCACTGCCACTAAAATTCCGTAGCCAATCAGGCTACTTAAACCGGCCAACCGAATATTCCAGTAGCGGGCGCGCATCTCGGAAATCGGGAATGGGCGCAGGTCAGGGAAGCGCGGGCAGAAAATCAAACGCAAAATCGCTTTGAAGAATTCGATAAGCGCAAAAGCATTGAGGAACAACCCTTGCTGGCGAGCGATAGTGCGATTACCTGCGTTCATCATGTCACTGAAAATTTGCCCAACGAAAAGGGTTAATGCCAGCAACAGCAAATCAATAATAAACGCAGTGATGATCATCAGCGGCAGCTGGAACCAGTTCGAACGGTCACGATTCTTTTTGCGTCCCCATTTTCCCATCCGTGACCAGACGGGTGTCATGCAGGCGCGAATCAGCAGATAGAAGGCGAAAACTGACACCACCAACAGCGAAAAATGGGTCAATGCGTTATAAAAGGTCTGCTGATTGAATGCTTTATGCGGGGTGCCAATGATATTGCGGTGCAATTGAGCGAAGCGGTGCGCGAGTTCACCCCCGTAATAACGGCTCAAATCGGTGACATTCTCGAGAACGGTTTTGTCTTCGCTAAGTTGTTCTGGTGGAACGATGGCCGGCACCGGTTCTGGCGCAGGGGTGGCGGCAACTTTGCGTAACTGCCCAATCAGTTCATTGCGCGACTGCGAGTTGTCTAACACATCGGCCAGCGCAGAATAGGCTTTCTTTTTTTCTTCGAGATTAGGCTCGGCGGGTGGCGTGCCAGAGTTTTGTTGGGTGGATGCAGCAACGGCAGCTGTCGGGAGAGACACAGCCTGTGACGGGAAGCTAAACATGCACAGCAGAAGCAAGAGTAGCGGCACAGCGTTCCTCCGGACTGGATAGTCAGACAAAGGAATAAGTATAGAGCGCCAAGAGGGGGGGATGAGAAAACGGGATTAATCTGGTGTGGCGTTAACGATATCTATGACGTTGAAAAACGGCGGGCAAACATGCGCTTACCCGCTTTATAGGACTTATTATGACACGTGCTGCAAGAATTCCTGCAAACGCTGGCTTGGTGGGTTCTCAATCAGCTCTTGCGGGTTACCATCTTCAGCGATGCGGCCTTTATCAATGAAGATCAGGCGCGAGGCGACTTTGGCGGCAAATCCCACTTCATGGGTTACGATAACCATCGTCATGCCTTCTTCTGCCAAGTCCTGCATAACTTTCAATACTTCGTGACGCAGTTCTGGGTCAAGCGCTGAGGTAGGCTCATCAAACAGCATCATTTTCGGCTTCACTGCCAACGCACGGGCAATCGCCACGCGCTGTTGCTGGCCACCAGAAAGCTCTGATGGATAGTGATGCGCGCGTTCGGCCAGACCCACTTTTGCCAATAGCTCTTTAGCCAGTTTATCGGCGTCATCTTTTTTCAGACCACGCACGCGAATCGGACCAAAGGCGACGTTTTCCAGCGCGGTCAGGTGTGGGAACAGATAGAACTGTTGGAACACCATACCCGCTTCCTGACGAATCAGGCGCTCGTCAACTTTCGGGTCATTCACTTTCAGACCATCAACAAACAGGTCACCGCTGGTGATGTCTTCTAATTTGTTGATGCAACGCAGCAGCGTAGATTTACCGGAGCCTGATGGCCCGATAATCACCACGACTTCGCCCTGTTTAATGTTCAGGTCGATGTCATGCAGCACCTGGGTTTTGCCAAAGTGCTTAGAAACGTTTTTAAATTCAATCACAGGATTTTCATCCTTCTTTCAAGGCGACGCAGCACGAAGCTCAGCACCAAAGTAATAATCAGATAGAAGACCGCAACGGCGCTCCAAATCTCTAACGCACGGAAGTTCCCTGCAATAATTTCTTGCCCTTGACGGGTCAGCTCCGCAACGCCGATAACGATAAACAGCGACGTATCTTTAATGCTGATAATCCACTGGTTCCCCAATGGTGGCAGCATACGACGCAGGGCCAGCGGCATAATGACGTGGCGAATGGTTTCGCGCTTGGACAGGCCAAGTGCAAGACCGGCTTCCTGGAAACCTTTATGAATCGACAGCACCGCACCACGGGTAATTTCCGCAATATAGGCGCCGGAGTTGATCATAATAGTCACGACTGCTGCGGAGAACGGGTCGATGCGCAAGTCAGGGACTGCCATAGGCAGCGCGAAGTAAATGAACATCACCTGTACGACAATAGGCGTACCGCGGATGATTTCAATGAAAGCTAATGCGATGTGGTTGGCAATCCAGCCGCCGTAAGTACGGGCGAAACCGGCTACCAAACCGATTATCAGACCACCAAATAACCCGATGACCGAAATCAGCAACGTCATTTTGGCGCCTTCAATCAAAAGCGGGATTGCAGGCCAAATGGCACTCCAGTCGAACTCCATGATTAATTCCTATTATTAACCCTTCATACTTCAAGCTGCATCTTTGTTGGCTGCCATCACTCACCCGAATCACTGACTTGTGTAAGCTCATTGGGACTTGCTCTTTTGCCGCCGCGATGCCACTCGAATTATTTAGGTTGTTATATCGTGGTTCAAAAATAGCAGGGGCGAAAATGGTCGCCCCTGAGTCACACATGAAACTTTAGAATTATTATTTTGGTTCAGAGCCGAACCATTTTTTGTAGATTTCGTTGTACTTGCCGTTCTCTTTCAACGTTTTCAGCGCGCCGTTAACTTTGGTACGCAGGTCATCGCTGCCTTTAGGGAAGGCGATGCCGTATTGCTGTGCTTCCAGAGACTCGCCCACAGCTTTGAACTTGCCCTGGCCTGCCGTCTTGATGAAGTACAGAATGTTTGGTGTGTCGTGCAGTACCGCGTCAGCACGGTTAGTGCCCAGTTCCATGTATGCGTTATCGATGTTCGGGAACTGACGCAGGTCTTTAGTTTTGATGTTGGCTTTCGCGTAATCAACAGAACCCGTACCGCTCTTCACTGCAACCACTTTACCGTCGAGATCTTTTACGTTTTTAACGGTGTCATTATCTGCTTTAACCATCAGCAGCAGGCCGCTTTTGTAGTAACCGTCAGAGAATTCGATCGCTTTTTTACGTTCTTCAGTAATGGTAATACCTGCCAGTGCCAGGTCGATATTTTTAGTTTGCAGCGCAGGAATAATGCCGCTGAAATCCATAGGCTTCAGGGTGTAATCCAGTTTTAATTCTTTTGCTACTGCATCCCATAAATCGATATCAAAACCGACGTATTTGTCGCCTTGTTTAAATTCAAAAGGAACGAATGCGGTGTCGGTCGCAACGACCAGTTTCTTATCAGCGGCGTGGGAAGAAACCGCAAAAGCCAGGGTGAGTGCAGCCAGTGAAACTTTTAAAATCGACTTCATAGCATTTCCTTGTTTGTCCATGGGGCAATCCCCTGCATCAGTAAGCCATAACATGGAAGAATCATGCCAGGTTTTCAACTAACTGTTTTTGCAAGGATGTGAATATGTAACATTGCACAATAATGGTTGCAAGCCAGTTAAAATGCACTGTTATGGTGCCCTGTTTTGGTGCATATGATCAGAGGTGATGTTGACGCTTATTTTTACCGCATATTGAGGCGGTAAAACAATCATCTGTTAACGATTGTGTGAAGTGATTATTACAAATGGGTAACTTTTGCGGCAGGGATGAACAATTTAATGCGCTAAAATGGTGCAATCATCCCCCCGTAGACGGGAGGATGAAGTGACAAATCACGAGCAATTATTCGATATTTGACTCGATAAACCACAGGAATTTGTCCAGATCGCGAGACGCGGCAGTCAGAATATCGGCCGTATCTTCGTCTTTGGCTTCACCAATTGCCTTACGCACATCGTTAGCCACGATAGCGTAACGATCAGCCAACTCTTTCAGATGATCCTGAACCGAGTGGATATCCAGCGGGTAACTTTTCAGTGGTGTTTTACTGTTAATGACCTGAGTGGTACCCAGCGCAACACCTCCAAGTTGAACGGCGCGTTCTGCCATAGTATCGAGATGGTCAGTGAGTGCTGTGCGGAAACCGTCAAGCATTTCATGAACAGCAATAAAATTTGCACCACGCATATTCCAGTGTGCTTGCTTGGTAATCAACGACAAATCAATGAACTGGATGACCTGGCGATTGAGCAGCTCAATGGTGGCTTTCTTTTCGCTATCCGCAACATCGTTACGGGTATACAGCAGATTGGTAGATTTGGTTTTTACCAGTTTAGCAGTAGTCATAATATTTCGTCCTCTTGATGTTATGTCCAATGAATGACCGGAAATAAGTATAGCACCGGATTTCATTTCCACTGGAATGGGTAATACCTATCAGATAAATAGCAATTAATTAATGGTTTTTACTAACCAGTTGTTAGTTAATGATTTTTGTTTTTTGTTGCAGCAGATAAATGAAATAAACCAAGCATGCTTGTTTAATGGGGATAATTCTTATTTTCTGAAGTGAAGAGCGAAAAATATATGGGAGGAGCGGGGGGTATTCACCGCAGTAATAACAACCACGGTAAATAAAAAGGCAGGTTAATTGATATCGACGTGAGTAATCTGCGTTTCACGCTTAAGAGTCAGCGTGGAACCGACTGAGGCAGCAATAATTGAAAGCAGTGCAAGCCATTGAACCAGAGTCAGATGCTCGCCAAGAAATAACATCCCTGACAGTGCTGCGAGCCCGGGCTCCATACTCATTAGCGTACCAAAGGTGCGCGTCGGTAAACGCGTGAGCGCGATCATTTCTAGCGAGTAGGGCAGCGCTGTCGACAACACCGCGACGCCCAGACCTAACGGCAGGAGTGACCAATGCCAGAGAAGTTCGCCTGCCTGCCATGCGCCAATAGGCACAAAGATAATTGCCGCAATAAGCGAACCGAATGCCACCGTTGCCGGTCCATGATCGACACCGGCTTTCTGCCCAAACACGATGTATATCGCCCAACAAGCCCCAGCTCCCAACGCATAAGCGGCACCCGCTAAATCGACATGCGAAATTGACTGCCCCAGTGGTAACAAGAACCAAAGGCCCAGCACCGCTAAAATCACCCAGATAAAATCTACCGCACGGCGTGATGAAAACAGCGCTACGGCAAGTGGGCCGGTGAACTCAAGAGCCACGGCAATTCCGAGTGGCACAGTCTGAATAGATAAATAGAACAGGTAGTTCATGCCGCCAAGCGCCAGCCCGTACATCAACAAAGGGATGCGTTGCTCTGTTTTGAAATGTAATTTCCACGGCTTAAAGACCACCACCAGAATCAGTGTTCCTAGCGCCAGACGTAAAGCTGTGACTCCCGGTGCTCCGACCAACGGGAAGAGCGATTTTGCAAGTGATGCGCCACTTTGAATGGATGTCATAGCAATCAAAAGAACAACGATGGGCAACCATATGGGGGTTTTACGTGGTGGTAAGGGCATCCTGCATCCTGTCAGTATCTATTTAAGTAAATAGGGTCAAAGTGACTCCAGTGTAAATGAATAAGTTATAGCTGGTTGAGAATTCATTGAAAAATATAATGACCAGATGCAGTAACATAACTGCGTGATTGCATAAGATTTGTTCAGAATTGTTTAAGAATTGTCTGGATGATTATGTTGCAATTCATGTCAATAATCAGGGTGGTTTACGGTAAAAATCCTATTAATTTAATGACATAGAATGTAATGGAAATGATCCGTTACAGGAAGGGATTCATTAGACAACGTAAATGTCGAAGAGTTTCTGACACAATTTTGATATATTAAAAACTTAGATGTTACTTGAAGTACATTTTTTGAGGTGGATTATGAAAAAAATTGCATGTCTTTCAGCACTGGCTTGTGTTCTGGCCGTTTCCGTTGGTACCGCATCTGCAGCAACTAGCACCGTAACGGGTGGTTATGCGCAAAGCGATATGCAGGGCGTAGCTAACAAAGCTGGCGGTTTCAACCTGAAATACCGTTACGAAAATGACACCCCGCTGGGTTACATCGGTTCATTTACTTACACCGAAAAAGACCGCTCTGAAAATGGTGTTTACAACAAAGGCCAATACTACGGTATCACTGGTGGTCCTGCTTACCGCATCAACGATTGGGCAAGCATCTACGGTGTAGTGGGTGTTGGTTACGGTAAATTCCAGACCACTGCTGGTCGCCTGGATAAAACTGACACCAGCGACTACGGTTTCTCTTACGGCGCAGGTATGCAGTTTAACCCAATCGAAAACGTAGCACTGGACGTTTCCTACGAGCAGAGCCGCATCCGTAACGTTGATGTTGGCACCTGGATCGCAGGCGTGGGTTACCGCTTCTAATTTCACTTCTTTCTCGAGTGAAAATAAAAATCCGCCCATGTGGCGGATTTTTTATGTCTGTCGTTTGAGTTAACGTGTTTTCGTTTCAAACACATCCGTCTGAAGGTGAGTATAGTCCACCTTATTGAGCTTAAAGTTGGTGATGTAGGTTGTCCCCGCATTTTGCTCAGAGATGAACTTGTACTTCGGTGTTAACTCTTTGGTTTTAATCCCTGTCCACGCCGAGAAGAAATTCAGGAAATCATTTGCTGAACGGCGCGCTTTTATCTGGCGATGTACTTTATCGTCACTCGATAGCACCATGAACGGAACCTGGAAATTTTGTTGGAACCCGTCACCATGCGCCAGATACTGCGAATCAGTACCGCGTTCTTTGACTGCCAGACCGTGATCAGAGAAGTAAACCATCGAGAAACTCTCTCCGCTATTTTGTAGCTGTTGGTAGAGTTGTTTCAGCAAATCGTCGGTTTGCGTCATGCTGTAGAGATAACAAGACGTCTCTTTGGACTGGACGAAATCTTTGTATTTACCTTCCGTACGATCGCATGCTTGCGGATGCGAGCCCATCAAATGCAGCACAATTAACTGTGGCGTGGTTCGCTGTGTGGCGAACACCTGTGCCGTCATCTTTAGTAAGGCTTCGTCACGGGTATTTTTATCTGCTTCAAAATTACCGCTTTTCAGGAACTGCACTTCATCGGCACGTTTTGCGATGCTGGCAATGGCAGTGTCATATTCACCAATTTGCCCCTGATTCGAGAACCACCAGGTCTGGAAGCCTGCGCGGTTTGCAAGTGTAATAATGTTGTCTTGATATTGTGGTTTGCCGTCAATCACACGGTTGAGCGTCATACCCAGCGATTTCTGTGTTGAGCCGCTGGCGGAGACATAATCCATAAACAGATTGCCCTTCACCTGGCTGGCAAACGGGGTGTTATCCCAATAGCCACCGAATGCGCCTAATGCATCGCGTCGCGCGCTTTCACCAATCACTACCACGTAAGTCTGATACTTCGGTTTAACCGCCAGCACATTCCAGGTGTCCTTCATTTGTGAAAGGGCCTGCATGCTCGTTTGCTCATCAATGACTTCTTGGTTATTAACCACAACATCTTTAACGAAGCGGATTATCGGGTAGCCAGAATCTTTGATTTTAAATACGCCGCCGTTAGCCAGGTGTTGTACCGGAGCGACAAAGAAACACACCACGCTGACGACCAGGCATAAGCTATCAAAATGGCACCAGAGGCGTTTTTTCGGCGTGACTTTACGGCGCAAAGCAATAACGCCAAGCGCCAGAATAAAGACCGACACCAAATAGCTGTACCACGGGAAGATAGTCATCAGTTCCGTGGATTCTTCGAAGTTGGTCGAGTGCAGGGCCAGCAGGGTATTAAAGTTTGGCGAGCCGTAGGCCTGGCCAAAAGGGAAATACGATGCAGCAATCAGGCTGCAAATCGCCAGCAAACCTTTTTGTAATTTGGGTGCGCTATGCCACAGCAGCAGTAATACGCAACTAAATGCCACTGCATACAGAATGCTAAATTCGTAACCGAGTGCAAAGTTAATCAGTAGAGACTGAAGGAAATAAAAACCAGTCCACGGATTGAGCGCAACTGCGCGAGTCGTCAGGGTATCTTTAACCGTTGAATTCATGTTTATCGAGATCTACTAAACGCCATGCGAAAACCCTGGCGACGAGGGTAAGAAACTGCCTGACAGACGGAAAAGAAGGGAGGCTGGACCGCATTTGCGAGCCGCTTCATGTGCAGGGCTGCAAGAAGATAGAGCGGTATGATAAGAAGATCAACTGATAACAGAAATGTGTTTTGCGAAGTAGATTGCAAATCCGACAAAAGGTAGGGGTAAAGTGCCTTAACGCAAAGTATTTACTGAATCTATTGAAATTAATTGTTACAAATTAAGGAGGGCGGCTGCCTACGGTTGAGGTTTTTCGCCCTGCTGTGGTTTCCCGGAAACCCAATCACACAACATATTGAGCAGCATTAGCCGCACTTGAAACGGGGAATGTGTAAACACGCTCATACACCTCTTAAATTCACTCATTTTTCCTCCTGTTCACTTCTGCTGCCCTTAATTCCCTTTAGGGCTGACTGCATTACATACAGATATAGCACAGGCTATATTGTATAGCTATTGCTAATTCGTTAAATTTTTGTGCATCCGTGATGCTGGTTTACAATGGGGCCGAACGTCGTCATTGGACGATACCGCGCCACTGCATGAGGAAGCATCATGAGCCGTACGACTGGCCAAAAAAACAAACAGAAAGTGACGCAGTTGGTAAACGTTGAAGAGCATGTCGAAGGCTTTCGGCAGGTGCGTGAAGCGCACCGTCGTGAATTAATTGATGACTACGTTGAGTTGATTTCAGATTTGATTCGCGAAGTGGGGGAAGTGCGCCAGGTAGACATGGCGGCGCGACTCGGTGTTTCTCAGCCAACTGTTGCAAAAATGTTAAAAAGACTCGCCTCGGTTGGGCTTATTGAGCAAATTCCGTGGCGCGGTGTGTTTCTGACTGCCGAAGGCGAAAAGCTGGCGCAAATTAGCCGGGAACGTCATCAGGTGGTTGAAAACTTTTTCCTCGCGTTGGGGATTAGCCCGGAAACCGCAAGGATTGACGCCGAAGGGGTGGAGCATCACGTGAGCGAAGAGACCCTGGCAGCATTTCGCTTGTTTAGTGAGCAGCGAGGATTTAAGTAGGAATGTTGTTAACCCTGGTTCGTCCATTTGCTCGCGATCGATTCCTTCATCTATTGCTTCTTACGGGTGTCGTACTGAGTTTTATCGCACCTTTTCATCCAACACTTTGGGTTAATGCCATTGATTGGCACACCATTATTACGCTTGCGGGCTTAATGATGTTGACCAAAGGCGTGGAGTTGAGTGGCTATTTCGATGTGCTGGGCCGTCGTATGGTGAAACGCTTTGATAATGAGCGAACACTTGCCCTGTTTTTAGTCAGTGCGGCGGCAGTGCTTTCAACGTTTCTGACCAACGACGTTGCACTGTTTATTATCGTGCCATTGACCATCACGCTGAAAAAAATGTGCGCCATTCCCATTAACCGACTCATTATCTTTGAAGCGTTGGCGGTCAATGCAGGCTCAATGCTCACGCCGATTGGTAATCCGCAGAACATTTTGCTGTGGGGGCGTTCGGGCTTAGCTTTCGGTGAGTTTAGCGGTCAAATGGCTCCACTGGCGTTGGCTATCATGCTCAGCCTGTTGGCGCTTTGTTGGTTCTGTTTCCCCAATAAAAAACTCATTTATCAAAGCCATGATAAAAGACACGACTGGCAGCCACGTCTGGTGCTCAGTTGTGTGGCGCTGTACGGGGTATTTATTGTTGCGCTGGAGCTAAAACAAGAAATCTGGGGGCTGATGGTCGTGGCCGTGGGTTTTCTGGTGCTGGCCCGCAGAGTATTGCTGAGTATCGACTGGAGTTTGCTGCTGGTGTTTATGGTGATGTTTATCGACGTCTACCTCATCACGCAACTCCCAGTGTTACAAAACGCATCAGCAGGCATCAATCAGCTTTCAACCGGGGGTTTATTCGCGTTGGGAATCGGTTTGTCGCAGGTGATGAGTAATGTTCCTTCGACCATTTTGCTGCTCAATTATGTTCCCGCTTCGATGTTGCTTGCTTATGCTGTGAACATTGGCGGCTTCGGCCTGCTACCCGGTTCGTTGGCAAATCTCATTGCCTTACGTATGGCAAACGATCGTCGCATCTGGGTGCGTTTCCACTTCTATTCATTGCCCATGTTATTGTGGGCGGCAGTGGTAGGTTACGGTTTGTTGCTGCTGCTTAAACAGCTATAGGCCGCATGACTGCCGAGCAAATGCAGTGATAGGGTGGATTAGCGTCAGCGACCTCCACCCGTTTATGCAGCCTTAGCATCACACGTCAAACGGCGCTTCTTTTTTCAGTACTTTTTCAATCACATCCAACACACCTTGCTGGTTGCAATGTCCTGCCTGATAAGACGCAATGTGTTTAATCTTTTCCGGAGCATTGGCCATGGCAAAGCCATATCTGGCCTGACGCAGCATTTCAATATCATTACCGCCATCGCCAAATGTCACGACTTCGCTGTCATCGATACCCCATTTTTCTTGCAGTATCCGCAAGCCATTCGCTTTATGAATGCCTGGAATTATCAGGTCAATCGAGCCATGACCACTGGAAACTGGCACCATAATGCCTTCGAACTGTTCTGCCAGCGAACTCATGGTCCCTTCTAACAAACTGTCCGGCAGATTCAGGGCAAATTTAAAGAACACATCGTCGAGCCTGGAGAAATTGTCGACTAACTCAAGACGGTGGTAGTACATGCGGGCCAGTTTTTTGAACGTATCGTCATAGCTATTCAGGGTATAGCCGTTGTGCTTGCCACAGGCGATGATCTCCACATGCGGCAGTGTCAGAAGATGGTCGATAACCGTGTTGAACTGCTGTTTTGTCAGCTCACCGTTAAAGGTATCCTGGCCTTCACTAACCACCCAACCGCCATTATCGGCCACGAATGAAATCTCATGGGCAATTTCCGGGAAAAATGAAATTAACTGGTAATACTGGTTGCCACTGGCGACCACGAACCGAATTCCTTGCTCTTTCATCTGCGCATAAAGCTCAGCAAAACGTCCGCGGTTGTACTCTTTATTATCGTCCAGGAAGGTGCCATCCATGTCGACGGCTATTAATTTCACACTCATCGAATTCTCCGTTGAATTAGCTCGGGTACAAGATTTGTAGGTTTAGCGACGGCTTTCGCAACCAGGGCTGCAACCACCATCAAACTCAATACGACTAACATGGCCAGACGTAGGCCGTAATGTTCGCCGAGGAAGCCCAGCAGCGGTGGCCCCACCAGGAACGCAATATAACCTGAAGCTGCAACGACACTGACGCGAGTTGCCGGGTCAGGCCCGGTATCGCCCGCAGCAGAGATGGTGAGTGGGAAGCCGAGTGAAGTCCCCAATCCCCACAGAATGACGGAAATGCCAGCGACCACGGTATTATCGACAAAAATGATTAAACCGATGCCTAAAATCCCCATCACCGCACAGGCGCGAACCACCGCCACACGGCTGTAGCGGTCGATAAACCAACCGCCGGTAAAACGGCCCACTGTCATGCCAAGCGTAAAGCCGACATAAATCATTGAACCGGATGTGGGGCTAAAACCATGCCCGTCGACCATCAGCAGTGGCAACCAGTCATTGGCAGCACCTTCTGCAAACGCCATCGCCAGCACAATAGTGCCAATCAACATCAGTTGTAGGTCTTTATAAAAAGGTGGGTGCGGCTCGTGTGCATCAGCTGAATTCGCATCGGCATTGTCTTTTCCTACGCCATGGGGGATAGCGGTTATGGCGATAACAATCGGCGTAATCACGATGAAGCCAATCACCAACAGATGCCCATAAGCGGCGATGTTAAAGGCCGTCAGGGCCATGCCAATCCCCGCACCAGCCAGCGTGCCGAGGCTGTAAAAACCGTGCATCATTGGTAACACGGTCTTTTTCAGCAGCCCTTCCACAATGGCACCTTCTACGTTCATCGCCACTTCAGACGAACCCAGCCCGGCACCTAAAATCGCCAGCCCCAGCGCAAACAGCCACGGGGACGAAACGAACAGCCCAACCCCCATCACCAACATGCCGGTGACCATTAGCGTCATACCGCTGCGGATAATATTGCGTGTACCAAAACGCTTAACCAGCCAGCCAGAACAGAGAATGCCGCTCATCGAACCAATCGACAGACCAAACAATACAATACCCATCCCCGCGGTTGACACACTGAGCGTGTCCCGAATGGCTGGAGTACGTGTAGCCCAGGAGGCCATAACAAGGCCAGGCAGGAAAAAGAAGGCGAATAATGCCCAGGTACGACGTTGTGTCGCTTTACGTTGGCTAATAGCGGCAGACATGGAGATACCGGTTGGCGGTGAATGAGAATGACACTAGCAAGATTGTGTACATTTGTACACATTGCCTGGTAAACTCTTTTTAGTCCGGTTTAAACGAGCGAAAACCATGAGTAAAGCCACACGCCGCAATGATCCCGACAGACGTGAACGCATATTGCAAGCGACGCTAGATATGCTGGTCGAGCACGGCATTAGCCATATTACCCACCGTAAAATTGCCGAGTCAGCAGGCGTTTCGTTAGGGTCGATGACCTATTATTTCGACGGTATAGAATCATTGCTCAGTGAGGCATTTACGCAATTTGCCCACCAGATGTCAGATGAGTATCGTGCACGAATGGAACGCTCACGTAATCGCGCTGAAGCTTGCGAAGCCATCGTCGATATGATTTGCGGCGAGAAAATTGCGACCTCCTATAACCTGCAAGTGATGTATCAACTGTATGCTTACGCCAATCGTAATCCACAGTTAAAAATCATCATGCAGGACTGGATGTGCCGCAGCCAACAAGTGCTGGAAGCCTTCTTTGACCCGATAACCGCCCGAACTCTGGATGCTTTTATCGAAGGCATGACGTTGCACTATGTGACTGACAGGCATCCGTTAAGCCGCGAAGATCTCAGCAGAATGCTGGCAAAAATTGTGGGATAAATTTGGCAGGTGATTTTTTGCCTGTTGTTAGGTAGAGTTTGAAGCAACTTGTTAATGTGAGTCTCTTACCAATGTAGTTGTTCCCTTCGCAATAAACACAGCTTTAAAACCGACGAATCGTCGGCGACTTCTTTGTGCTTGTTGATAAGGGATAACACATGTTTTTTCTCATTCTGCGTACGCTTCGCCAGCATCGCTGGTTTGCCCTGCTTGGGGCGGCATTGCTCCTCTCTTCTGTCGGAAATGGTCTGACTTATGTCATTGTTTTTGGCAAGCTCCTCGCACTCGAGGCGAAACCCTCAGTACTCACATTTGCCTATATTCTCGCGTTAGCGCCTGGTTTTCCGGGAAGTTTTCTGGCAGAGAAACTGCTCACCAAAATTGAACCTATCCCGGTTATGATCTTGTGTGAAATCATTGGTCTGGCTGGGCTCGCATTGCCTGCATGGTCATTATTTAGCGATAACCTGATCCTGTTGCTTTCAAGCCAGGCGGTGGCGGCTTTTGCGGGCGGCATGATGGTGCCAGTATTAAGCCAGACATTAAAAAGTGGGCTTAAACCCGCTGAACTACCCGCTGCGTCTGGCCTGGAGACGT
Organism: Buttiauxella sp.; assembly: GCF_035271705.1. Classification (GTDB taxonomy): domain Bacteria; phylum Pseudomonadota; class Gammaproteobacteria; order Enterobacterales; family Enterobacteriaceae; genus Buttiauxella. The sequence goes on along the minus strand of NZ_DATERI010000168.1, from coordinate 1,134 downwards.
TTATCTTTGCGGCAAACGTCATTCTTGGCATCGGTATTGGCACGTTGCTTTATGGACACATGGCGGCAGCCGTCATTCTCACACTGGATGCGATGAGTTTTGTTCTCGCTATCGTGTTGCTGTTCGCGGCAAACAGGGCATATCGGCCTGTCAGTACACCAGAAAGTGGGGCGGTTTTATCCAACCTCCATTGGCGAGAACTCACGCAGTTACAGCGCCGCAGCCTGCTGTTTCTCCCGGCAATCGCGTTCGTTGGCGCGCCAGCAATGGCGCTATTGCCTGCATTGGCACCAAACTTTAGCGGACAAACTTCTGACTCTGGATTGATGTTATTACTGGCTCGTAGCGTGGGGCAGCTTATCGGCCCGTTGCTGCTGTCTGAAGCACAGTTGCAGCGCCAAACGGGGAAGCTCAATGTGCTTATCCTCTCGCTTGCACTGTTTATTTGCTGCTACGCATTAGTCTCAATCACTGATAAGCAATGGCTGGCTATGTTATTGATAGTCTTGGCGCATATCTTTACCAACATCGTCTACGCGCTGGCGACGCTAAACATCATGCAGACTTTTCCTGCCTCGATAACCGGCAGAGCGATGGCAAAAGCCTGGCGAACCCAACTGATTGTCACCTTGATTGTGCCTGTAATAGCAGGAATTGCCGCTGATACTTATGACCCGGTATGGGTGTTGTACCTCAGTTCTGGCGGTGGGTTTGCAGTGATGATTTGTGTGTTGGCAGCGAATCATTTTGTCGGGCGAAGAGAGGGAACGGCTTTGAATCTTAAAAAGAGTGGCTAATTCCCTGTAGTCGCAACAGGTGTTAATCAGGCAGTAAGGGCAGGGGAGTACCAACCTTTACCGCCTATTTTTAGTCGAGAGTGGTACCCGCAGTCATATTGACCACCGTTGCCGTCATTGCACCTGCATGATCCGATGCCAGAAATGTCATCAGCTCGGCAATTTGTGAGAGTGTTGGCAGACGTTTCAGCATGGTGCTTTGCGCAGCCCCTGCCACCCACTGTTCCACCGTCAAACCCGCTGCTTGTGCCTTTGGTGCGAACACTTCACCGGTATAGGAACCGGCCTGCACAGCGCCGACTAACGCGTGCGAACGCACACAGATGACCCGAATATT